>NZ_JAVDQG010000002.1:300000-568249 GCF_031454155.1 Desmospora profundinema | reverse complement strand
CCTCGTAAACAAGGTCGCGGACGACCACGGGCAGATGACCGGAAAACCATCAATGGGATCTTGTACGTGCTAAAAACCGGTTGCACGTGGTCAGATATGCCCTCGCATTACGGTTCCCCCGTTACCTGTTGGCGCCGCTTAAACCAGTGGTCGGAAGATGGAACCTGGGAGCAGATTTGGCAAGCGCTCCTGCAACAAATGGATGAACAACAAAAACTGGATTGGACCAAAGCCTTTTTAGACGGAAGCTTTGTACCCGCGAAAAAGGGGAGAGAAAATAGGAAAAACCAAGGTTGGTACCGCAAAAGCGAGGTCAACCCCGAAATCGTCCCCATGAGTTGGTTGCAGAGCCATCACTTCCGCCAGCATTTACGGATGGGGAATCAAACCCTCCATTCCAGTGAGAAAGGGTCGAAAGGTGAAAAGGGGTCGTCCGGCTCCGATTGGATTGGCTTATGGTGAACGTTTCGAACGTTGTTTTGCATGGATGGATAACTGCCGCCGCTTACTGGTTCGATATGACTCTTATGTACATATGTATAAAGCTTTCTGTTTTCTAGCACTCATCCTCTGGTCCGTTAATCGAATTTTGAAATAGGTTCTAGTATAGTTCCATATCGTACACCCCTCCCATTGTTTCGGGACAATCCCGTTCCGTCCACTGTTTAAAAATCACTCCTGTTCCACCGGTCGAGGGGGAAAGGAAGAAATCTCGATCACGTCTGGTGGCGGACTCCCTCATCTTCCAGGAGGGGAGCCCAGTCAATCTTGTCCACCAGCAAATGTGCAAACCGCTCAAGATATTGGCGGTCTTCCTCGTCAAACCGCTGCGGGACGGGACTGTCGATGTCCAACACGCCTACGATCCGGTCCGCTACTAGAAGGGGGATCACGATTTCCGATCGGGTGGAGGCGTCACAGGCGATATGACCGGGGAATTGGAGCACATCCGGCACCAGCTGCGTCGCTTTTTCCCGGACAGCGGTTCCGCACACCCCTTTGCTGATCGGGATGCGGATGCAGGCCGGAAGTCCCATAAACGGGCCGAGCACCAGCTCCTCTTTTTTCATCAGATAAAAACCGGCCCAATTAACTTGGTTCAGTGAATGGTATAACAGCGAAGCGGCATTGGCCAGATTGGCCAGCCAGTCCCGCTCTCCTTCCATTAACGATTCCGCTTGCCGCAGCAGGTGTTGATAACGGGTTGCTGGGTCACCTTCTACACGATCAAAGGCAAACATGGCGCCAATCCTCCTTTTCCCCTCATTGTACAGACAAACCGATTCATGGGCAATCGCACCTCCTGTGCCTTCTGACGAGGGACATGGTACAATAATAAAGGTTATTACATAACCCCGACGGTAAAGGAGAGAACTGATGCGCGATCAACGGATAAACAAGCTGGCCCGCCTGCTGGTTCGGCATTCCATGGAAGTGAAGCCCGGAGATAACGTCTTAATCGATGTCTTTGGAGAGAAGACAGAACTGGCCCGAGCGTTAGTGCCGGAAGTGTACCAGACCGGAGGATATCCTTTTATCCAGCTCAACAACCATGCTCTGCTCCGCGCTCAGCTGCTGGATACCGACGAGGAGCACATGAAACGGATGACTGACCTCGATCTGGAACGGATGAAAGCGATGGATTGTTATGTGGCCATCCGTGGCAGTGAAAATATCAACGAGCTGTCGGATGTTCCCCCAGATAAAATGAAGCTGTATTCTGAGCACTATAATGATGTGGTTCATGGGCAGCGGGTAAACCATACTCGCTGGGTGGTGCTCCGTTATCCCAATCCGTCGATGGCCCAACTGGCCAATCAGAGCACCGAAGCCTTTGAAGATTTTTTCTTTGATGTCTGCACCGTAGATTATGAACGGATGGATAAAGCGATGCTTCCCTTGGTTGAACGGATGGAACGGACGAATCAAGTCCGGATCAAGGGGCCGGGTACCGATCTGACTTTTTCCATCAAAGGGATGCCTGCCATTAAGTGCTCCGGCCAGAGCAATATTCCGGACGGGGAAGTGTTTACAGCACCCGTCCGCCACTCGGTCAATGGCGTACTTACTTATAACACTGCCAGCGTTTATCAGGGAACCACCTTTGAAAACATCCGGTTTGAATTTCAGGAAGGAAAAATCGTCCGTGCAACAGCCAATCAGACCGAACGAATCAATCAAATCCTGGATACGGATGAGGGTGCCCGTTTTATCGGAGAATTCAGCTTCGGGGTGAATCCTTATATTCATCATCCGATGAAAGATACCTTGTTTGACGAAAAGATCAACGGCAGTTTCCACTTCACACCGGGACGGGCTTATCAGGAATGTGATAATGGGAACCAGTCCGCCATTCACTGGGACATCGTCAATATCCAACGGGAGGATTACGGCGGGGGCGAGATTTATTTTGACGGCGAGTTGATCCGCAAGGACGGACGTTTTGTCGTTTCCGATCTGGAACCGCTCAACCCCGAAAATTTGAAAGGATAAAAGAGACTGCCGAATGTGGAAGTCCGGCCGGGGTTCGCTATGCGTGGCAAGTCACGCCGCAGGATTTCCAAGCTCTTCTCCAAGGAAGCATGATCCATGTTGGAAGAAGGGGCTTGAGCATTCCTAGGGCCTGTCTGGTCATTCAATCTTCCGTGAGTAGAGTAGAAAGGAGGGGCGGTATGGCTTTTGGTTCGCCTTTGCACTCTCGCCAGGGTCACTGTTGTTCTCTGGTCTCACTATCCGCTTTTTGCAACGAAACGAAGACAGCCATACCGACCCGGGATCTCGCGCTACGGATTGTTCAGACACCCCCTAGTCGGCCAGCCAAAAGAGAGCTGGCGTTTTTTTGCAGGATAGGAAAAGAAGAGCCTCCCCGCGCATAGGGTGTAGAAAAGGCGGGACAAGTCTTTCGTCCCGGTGAAGGAGGGTATCCAAACTGCTTAAGTGGAGGAGCTCACCCTTGCGGATGATCGCAGTCGGCAGTGTCGCCAGCATCCTATTCTCCTTCCTGTTGGGACTGATCCTCACACCCACTGCCGTTCTATGGCAAGAGGGGGATCCGCAAGTGGTTCCCGTCCCCGTTGCGGCATACTGGTTTAATGTTGCCGGGATTACTGTCTGGTTCACCATTCTGGGGGTGATCGCAACTTGTCTGCTGACCGCTCTGATGATGTGGTGGATGCGGGGAAAGGAGAAGGTTTAGTACCCCTCCGACCATTATCGAATGTGTTTATGTGGAGGGAGGCCAGGAAATCCTGCAGCATCGACTCTGCTATGCATAGCGAGACCCGGGTACGAAAGTGCCCGAGGCGAGACTTGTGCTTCCATGAGTGCATAGCGAGACCCGGGTACGAAAGTACCCGAGGCTAGACTTGTGCTTCTATAAGTACATGGAACGAAGACGGACACCAAGCCGGCCGACTTGTCCGCGTAAAGGCCATGAAGAACAGATGGAGTTACCTGATGGGGGACTAGGGATCAGGCCGGAGAAAAAACCCGGCTGACCGTGGAAACGGCTGCCGGGTTTTTTGATGCGAGAAATTCGGGATTAGATGGTTTGACTTTGTTTGCTTCCGGAACGCTCCAACCGCATCTGTTCACGGAAAGAGCGGGTTTCCGAGGCGACGACGCCGGAAAGGAGCAACAGACCCACCAGGTTGGGTGCAGCCATCAGCGCGTTCATGGTATCGGAGATTCCCCACACCAGGCCGATTTTTTGGATGGAACCGATGAAGACGGCGAAGACGAAGATTCCGCGGTAGAGAAAGGTGGCATTGTCCCCGAACAAATAGGTGAAACATTTTTCCCCATAATAGGACCAACCCAAGATGGTGGAGTAGGCAAACAGAATCAGGCCGATGGAGACAATCAGCCCTCCGATCACCGGCAGGGCAGAGTTGAAGGCGGCAACGGTGATTTGAGCGCCTTCCAGGGAGGTGTCGGTGAAGACACCGGACATTACGATTGCCAATCCTGTGATGGTACAGACCACCAGGGTGTCCAGGAAGGTTCCGGTCATGGAGACCAGACCTTGGCGGCCGGGGACGTCCGTCTTGGCCGCCGCGGCTGCGATAGGAGCCGAACCCAGCCCTGCCTCGTTGGAGAAGAGCCCCCGTGCCACTCCCATCTGGATCACCGTTCCGATGGCACCTCCCGCCATCGCCTGTCCGGTAAAGGCATCCGTGAAAATCATGGCGAATGCTGCCGGTACTTCTGTAACATTAAGAAGGATTACGACTAATCCGCCCAGAATATAGAAAACAGCCATAAAAGGAACCAAAAATGATGTGATCCGCCCGATCGACTTGATTCCTCCGAGGATCACAAGAGCGGTAAATACTGCGAGTACAAGCCCGGTGATCCATCCTGGGATGGCGTTGCCCGACACTTCGCCCAAGGCGCTTGCCACGGAGTGGGACTGCACCATGTTGCCGATCCCAAAAGCGGCCATCGACCCGAACAGGGCAAACAGAACAGCCAGCCATTTCATGCCCAATCCCCGCTCAATATAGTACATGGGGCCGCCGGAGATTTCTCCTTTGTCATTGGTGACGCGGTATTTGACCGCCAAGATGGCTTCGGCGTATTTGGTGGCCATGCCGAAGAGGGCCGTCACCCACATCCAGAAGACCGCACCCGGTCCGCCGACGGCAATCGCGGTCGCCACCCCGGCGATATTACCGGTACCGATGGTGGCCGCCAGCGCAGTCATCAAAGATTGGAAGTGGGAAATGTCCCCTTTGGATTTTTGGTCCTGGGATCGGGGGGAGAAAGCGAGCTTTAAACCGTAAGGAAGGGTGTAAAATTGCCAAAAACCCAACCGGATGGTGAGGAAAATTCCGGTTCCCACCAAGAGGACCAGGGTGGGCCATCCCCAGACAAAAGCGTTGACAGCATCGATCAAATTCATTAAAGATTCTTGCAAATGAGTTCACCTCTTTTTTTCTACAAGTTTTTAGAATGCGTTGGTAGTGTATATTCGAGATGGAAGGATCAATCCCCTTTCTCCGCTTTTGTCTATCCATCCTCAATAAGGAGGTGATTTTTTTAAAGATATGAGGGGGATGGACATAGGCGATCATGGTGGAGGATTACGAAACGGAACATTGTGGTATAGAAGGGGTAGCGTCCATATTAGCCAAACGGAGGTGTGACGATGAAAGCCACGGGAATCGTCCGTAAAGTGGACGAGCTGGGGCGGATCGTGTTGCCGGTCGAATTGAGGCGTACCATGGACATTGATGTGAGAGATCCCCTGGAAATATACGTGGATGGGACAAATGTTATCCTAAAGAAGTACAGCCCCTCCTGTCTATTTTGTGGACAGGTGGAGAATGTGGTCTCCTATCGTAATAAAAACGTGTGTGAAGACTGCCTCAAAGAGCTGGCCTCCGCAATCGAACAGGCTTGATTCAAAGTGGGCCTGAACATGTCGGGACGCCATCGATCTCCATTCCTCCACAGGGGTGGAGATCGTTTTTTCGCAAGAGTGACAGGGCCAGAATCATGGCGCTTGTTATAATAAACGAGATTTGTTTTTTTATTATTCCTACCGATGAACGAAAGTGGTGGTATGGTTGAAGAAATGGCCTGAGAAAGCAGTGGTGGACACCCTGGTCGATTTGGTTTGCATCCCTTCTCCCACCGGATACACGGAGAAAGTGGTTCAATATTTGGAGAAACGATTGCAAGCGGCAAGGGATGATATCCAGTTGCGGCGGGATTACAAAGGAGGACTCCTGGTCACTCTTCCCGGGAAAGAGGGGTCTCCCCAACGTTTGTTGACTGCTCATGTGGACACGCTTGGGGGGATGGTAAAGGAGATCAAAGCGGACGGCCGGTTGAGGCTTACCCGGATCGGGGGCTTCACCTGGAACTCTATTGAAGGCGTCTACTGTACCGTACATACACGGAAGGGGCGGGAGGTGACGGGCACGGTGCTGCCCACACACACGTCGGTGCATGTGTACGATGACGCCGCCAAACAGGAGCGGAATCAGGAGAATATGGAGATCCGCCTCGATGTGGCTGTGACCGATGCCGATGATGTGAGTCGGCTAGGCATTGGCGTGGGAGACTTCGTTTCATTTGATCCCAGGGTGGAGACGCTGGAGAGCGGTTATATCAAAGGCCGTCATATGGATGACAAGGCCAGCGCCGCTATTCTGCTGGAATTGATCCTGGATACGGCCTCCAGCGAGGAGTATCTGCCGTGTGTCTCCCATGTTTATTTCAGCACATACGAAGAAGTGGGATTTGGCGCCAATGCGACGATTCCCGCTGGAGTGAAAGAATTTCTGGCGGTGGACATGGGGGCCATCGGGGATGGGCAAAACACGGATGAACACAGTGTTTCCATCTGCGTGAAAGATTCCAGCGGTCCGTACCATTACCACTTTCGCAACCGGTTGGCAGCGTTGGCGGAGGAGGAGGGGCTCCATTATAAACTGGATATCTATCCTCACTACGGGTCGGATGCCAGTGCTGCTGTCCGGGCGGGCCATGATTTGGTCCACGGGCTGATCGGACCCGGGGTGGACGCGTCCCACGCATTTGAACGGACACATAAGGATGCGCTGGAAAACACTTATCGTTTGCTGAAACGTTATATTCACAGCCCGATATGATTAACACACACACCAGGCCGATGGGAGGTCCATGATGTCGCTGCGTGAAGAGCTGGAGGCCGTCCTTTGCGACGGCACTGATGAAGAACGGGAAATCTTGCGCCTGTCCTTGCAGGCGATCCGGCAAAAACGGGAACGGAACAGCGCTTACCCGTCGGGCTTTCTTGGTTTGGCCGGGAAGTTTACGGATTCAAAGAGTTACCGCTTCCGGATTCCGATCACACCCTATATGTTGAACCGGGGTGGATTTGTCCATGGAGGAATCACCGCCACCTTAGTCGATTCGACGATGGGCTCCTTGGTGAACCGTAGTTTGCCGGATGAGCGTTTTGCGGTAACGGCGGAAATGAAGGTTCACTATCTGCAACCGGGACGGGGCGAGGAGCTGATTTCCACCGCTCACCTGTTACAGATGGGTCAAACTTTGGCGGTAACGGAATGCCGGGTGGAAAACGAACAGGGGCGGTTGATCGCTTTGGCTACGGCCACCTTTTCTCTCCAAAAGAAACCCGGATTATAATTGGAAAACCCGGCTCACACGATTGACGTGGAGCCGGGTTTTCACTTGACCTGTCCATGCATTGCACCTTAAAACGGAAAAGCATGCTGACCGCCCCTTGCGTGAAGCCGGAGAACGAGTAAGATGGGCACGAAGGGATTGTCAGCGGATCTCCATCCGCTCGATGTGGCTGATCGGTCGGGTCGGATCCCCTCCATCAGTCAGATACAGCAGGGCGGGCCCGTCGGGACGGATCGGCTTTCCCTCCCGGGCAAATTGGAGTACTGCCGAGCGGGCTTGCTCCAAGGACAACAGGACCGGATTCCCTTCGCGACGGTGAATCACCATTCTGGAGGCATCTTCTTCCGGACGGGCATGTTCTAAGAACGGAGCCAGCTCCATGCCCAGACCGTCGACCCCGGGAAAGCGATCTTGCATGTCAAACCGTCGGTCATCGAATATCCAGATGCTAGGATCTACATTGATTTGGTAAGCCACCTTGCCGGTAATCATAATGACATCGTTCATGTTGACGCTCCTCCCATTTTCCCTTTTCCATTATACAGAAGGAGTCGGAAGAGAAAAATAAAGGAGTCACTGATCATGGATGAGGAGGATGCCCCTGAGGGATGACAATCAGAGGGGATCCGCCGGAAGGAGGATACCGATGCAAGCGTTATTGGATGAATTGGTCGAAAAACACCGGGAGAAGGGGCAGGACGGGAAGTTGGCCGATTACATCCCCCAGCTGGGAGAACAAAACCCCCTCGCTCTCGGTGTGACGGTCCACACGGTGGAAGGGGAGGAGTTTTCCGCTGGTGATTGTCCAGTCGCATTTACGCTTCAAAGCATTTCCAAGGTGTTTACCTTGATTCTGGCCTTAATGGACCATGATGAGGAGGCCGTTTTTGATCGAGTGGGAATGGAACCATCGGGAGATCCGTTTAACTCGATCTACAAATTGGAGGTGGATTCCCCCGGAAAGCCGCTGAATCCGATGATCAATGCCGGAGCTTTGGTTGTCAGTTCGCTGATCCGCGGCAGAACGGTGGATGACCGCTTACAGCGCGTTTTGTCTCTGGTACGCAACATGGCGGATAACCAAGAGATCGATATCGATTCGGCGGTTTATCATTCGGAACGGGCTACGGGTTATCGCAATCGTGCGATGGCTCACTTTCTGAAGGAATATGGCATCATCGACGATGTGGAATCCACTTTGGAGCTTTATTTTCAGCAATGTGCCATTGCAGTCACTTGTGATGATTTGGCACAAATGGGACTCTGTTTGGCCCGTTTAGGGGTGAACGCATCGGGGGAGTCGGTGGTTCCCCGGGAACTGGCCCGCCTGGTGAAAACATTCATGATCACGACCGGGATGTATAATGCATCAGGGGAATTTGCCATCTATGCCGGTATTCCGGCCAAAAGCGGAGTATCCGGTGGAATCATGGCTTCCGTTCCAGAAAAAATGGGAATTGGTGTGTTTGGCCCCGCCTTGGATGAAAAGGGAAACAGCATTGCCGGCGGTGCCCTTCTCAAGGAGTTGAGCCAGACTTTGGACCTATCCATTTTTTAGGAATTCCATCCGGTTGCCGTTAGTCTGTTTTGATTGAAGTGTCGGGACAACGGATTTCTTTGCACTTTAAGCACAAAGGCTCTCAGCCAGCCATCCCGCCCCTCTCTTGTTTGTGCGGAAGATTGAATGACCAGACAGCCTCGTATCTTTCCGCATGTTTACGTGGAGGGAGGCTTGGATTTTCCGGCGGCGTGACTTGCCACGCATGGAGCGAAGACGGAAAACCAAGCCGACCGACTTATTCATGTGAAGGCCAAGTAAAACAGATCGAAGTTACCTGAAGGGGCACTAGCACCAGTCTCGCTTTGGTCACTTCGTTTCCAGGTCTCGCTTTGCAAATAGGCGGGGGTCGTGGTACACTGGGTTTGAATGGAGTTGACCCGTTGGGAAGTACCAACGGTGGATTGGGGGGGTTCTATTGTCTACGCCGACTCAACTCGAATTGACCCAGCGCGCCGAACATTTGCTACGGGAAGACGCCAAGAAGATTGAGCAACTGATCGCGGTCCAGCTGGACAACTTGACGGCGCCCAAATGCCCTCTCTACGAGGAAGTGTTGGACACCCAGATGTTTGGCTTGTCACGGGAGATTGACTTTGCCGTGCGTGCCGGGTTGATCACCCGCGAGCAAGGTCGGGAGATCATCAGTGAATTGGAGCAAAAGTTGGCTCATCTGTATTCGCTGGTCCTCCCTTCTCCGACCCAGGGCTAAACCGATGAAGTCACCACAGACCGACAAGACTCCGCAAGGGGTCTTTTTTTTATTTAACATCCTTGCGCCAGAAGTCTCTCGCTTCTACAAGCGGTGAGATGAATGGCGCGTCAGACGAGGGAGGGGTTTTTTCCCCCTCTCACAAGTCTGACAAGGGTCGTTTAATAAGAACGCCTGTTCCGAACATTCCCCTTGATCTATAATCAACAGTAGAGCAAAAGAATGGCTGGATAGAGAAGGGGAGGTGAAACCATGCTTCGAGCCAAGAAAGTAAATTTTCGTGTATCCCCATCCGATATGGATCGTCTCTTTGCCTGTAACCGTGAATCCGCTCTTGTTTGGAACGAATGTCTGCAATTATCGAAACAACACCATCTCGATAAGGGGAAGTGGATCGCTAAATCCGAATTACAAAAAGCGACCAAAGGACGATTCCATCTTCATAGCCAATCCATTCAGGCCGTTTGTCACAAGTACCTATTTGCCAGAGATGCTGCACACCAAGCGATCCGAAAAGGAGTGAAAACCGCTCGCTATCCCTATAGAAGCAAAAGCCATTACAACACCAAGTGGACAAAAGACGGCTTCAAAATCCATGCAAATGGAAAGATCCAGCTATCCATGGGAATCCATAAAGGGAAACGGGAGAAGCCGATCACGGTCTATACAAAGAATCTCCCACAGGGGACCATCAAGGAAATCGAGCTCTGTTATGATAATAGCTTGTACTTATCGGTTGCCTTTGAAGATGGAAAAGAGAATCAGTCCTATGAAAAGAAACAATCGGCAGGAGTAGATCCGGGGGAAATCCACACCCTTGCTGCTTTTGCGGAAAATGGAGAGGCACTTATCATAACCGGTCGCAAAGTCCGCTCTATTCATTGTCTCCGCAACAAGAAGTTGGCAGAGATTCAGCGATTTCAGTCCCGGTGTAAAAAAGGTTCACGTCAGTGGAAGAAGTATCAAAGGGCCAAACGATATGTGCGGTCTAAATCTGAAAAACAACTGCATGATGCCCTCCATAAAACAACGAAACAGTTTGTCGATTGGTGTGTCAAGCAATCTGTATCCGATGTCCACATAGGAAACCCGAAAGGCGTACAGCGGAAGACGAGAAAGAAAAAGAAGGCGACTCGCAAACAAGCCCAGCGGCTATCCAATTGGTCATTCGGAAAGGTAAAGAAATACCTACAATACAAATTAGCCGTGAGGGGAATCCATCTGCATGAAGCCGATGAATCCTATACCAGTCAGACATGTCCTGTCTGCAAGAAGAGAAAGAAAGTCTCTTCTAGAAACTACCGTTGTTCCTGCGGGTATCAAGAGCATCGCGATCTCCATGGAGCGAGAAATATTTTAGCTAAATCCCTCCATGGAGAGATTCTGCATCTCGATGTTCCCACGAAACAAACGTATCTACGGATCGCCTGAGCGAGAAGTAGTAGATGGTCTGTTCCGACCCGGGTACGATTCGTGCCTGTTGCTTACTTAGGAATCCAAAAGGGCTTTCCGAATCGGTTCGATTCGAGTATGGAAGGCAAACCCTTCGATGCGTGAGAGCTTTTTGGTTCCGATGGTAAGAAACTCCCACTTCTTAGCGTTAGCGCAAGTGGGAGAGGTTCATGGATTTTTAGTCTTCCCATTCAGGAGAATAAATGCCGCAGGTGTCCTCCAAAAAGCGGAGAAGATCAGGAGAGAGGTGTCTGTCATTGGGTCGCAATAATACAATCGGGAATTGGTGATTAAAACCGGACAGACGAACCCGGTGTAAGTCCCGGTCCATTTCATCATCCCGACTGAGCCGGGGGATCAGAGCGATTCCCAGTCCAAAACGGACAGCCCGTTTCACTTCTTCTACGCTGGAGAGCTCGATCACCGTTTCCGGGTGGATTTTTTTCACCGAGAGCAACCAGTCCAACCATTGCCGTTCCGGATTTTCCGGAGTCAGGGAGATCATTGGCATTCCTGTCAGTTCCGCGACGGGAAGATGTTCTCGCTGTGCCAAGGGGTGGCTTTTTGGCGTAATCAGGATGAAGTGGTCGTACATCAACACTTGGCTGACCAAGTCTGGATCGGTTTGAGATCCATAGACGATTCCGGCATCCAGGCGTCCACTGTGCAATCCGTCCACGATTTCCACGACTGGCAGGGTGTGGACAGAAACCCGGATATCGGATCGGACTCCGTTGAAATAACGCGATAATCTCGGCAATACGGTGAGGGCTGCGCCCGAAGAGGCTCCGACCGTGATGGATAAGGGCAAGGAGGATTGGCTGTCCCGCACCGCCCGCTTACCGGTCTCAGCCAAAGCCAGAATCTGACGAGCGTGGGGGAGAAATGCGTGGCCGGCAGAGGTGAGTGAGACGGGTTGGCGATGAAACAAAAGGGTTCCCAGACTCTCTTCCAGGCTGCGGATTTGAGCGCTGACTGCCGGCTGCGTCAAGTTGAGTCGGCGGGCAGCCTCTCGGAAGCGGTTGGTTTTCGCCACCTCCAAAAATGTGATCAGCTGATTGATATGCATAAAAACCATCCTCGATAATAAAAGATATTTATCAATCATATTATAAAGATAAATTAGATTTTTCAAAAGGAGGAGCGTAAGATAGAGGGGAAAGGAGTGATGGGGATGGCAGGACTGGAAGGAGTCCCGGTGGCGGATACACACTTATCCATGGTGGACGGACAACGGGGTCATCTCATTTACCGTGGACAATGGGCCGACAAGCTGGCCCATAGCCATTCTTTTGAAGAAGTGACTCATCTTCTGTGGGTTGGTCGGTTGCCTGAACATAGAGAGTCGGAGAGATGGTGCCGTGACTGGACGGGGAAACGGGCGCTTCCCGCCTCGACGGTCCGCATCTTGGATTCTTTAGGAACGGAACAGGGGATGATGGAGAGTTTGCGAACCGGGGTATCGTCCCTACCATGGGAGGGAAAGACATGGCCGCCGACCCCAGAGGCGCTGGTGGGTATTTTGGCCCGGGTGCCAACGTTGGTGTCACATCGTTGGCATCGGTTGCAGGGGACGGATCCGATTCCACCCCGGGAAGATTTGACCCATGCCGCCAACTACCTTTACATGTTAACTGGAAAGGAACCGTCCGCGGCTCATGTACAGGCTTTGGATGCGTATTGGGTTCTGACGGCGGAACATGGGTTAAACGCATCCACCTTTGCCGCCAGAGTAGTCACGTCCACTCAATCTGACGGATTGAGTGGGTTGGTTGCGGCGATCGGGGCGCTGAAGGGTCCTCTCCACGGTGGGGCTCCCTCGGAAGTGGAAGGGATGTTAGAGCAAATCGGGGACTCCAATCGTGCTGCCGCTTGGATTGAACGGCGCTTGCGAAGGGGGGAGCGGCTGATGGGCTTTGGACATCGGATTTACCGAACACGGGATCCACGGGCGGAAAGCTTGCGGGTAGTGGCTCAGCGGTTGGCTTCGGAGGAGCCGTGGTTTAGACTGGCCCTTCAGGTGGAAGAGGAGGCCTTGCGCCAGTTGCGGCAGTGGAAGCCGCATCGTGAACTGCACACCAATGTGGAATTTTACGCTGCCGTGGTGTTAAAGGCGATCGGACTGCCACGGGAGCTGTACACCCCGACTTTCACTGTGGCACGCACAGCGGGATGGTGTGCCCATATATTGGAGCAAGCGGAAAACAATCGAATCATTCGTCCTCAATCGCGCTATATCGGATCGTTTCCGGATTAAAGAGGGAGTCTCGATCCGTAAAACGGGCTCATGGCCAGCCAAATTCGGCTGGTCATTTTGGTATGTATATGGGTGACTTTCCCTCCCGGACTTCCAGACCATGAACAGGAAAGAAGCGTTCCGATGTAGAATTGATTAAGTATTTCGAGCTCCTATCTTCTTTACTTTATTGATATATTTGTGGTGGGACGTTTGTTTAAGTTGATTACAGGAGGATGTTTTAACCATGAGAACAGATAGATCGATCGCCATATGGATTGACCTGGAAAATGTGTATTATGGACTGAAGAAATATCATATGGATCCGGATCATCCCGAACCGCAACACAATCTATTTTTACGCCTGCAGGAGCATTATGGAAAAAAATCGATTCGAATGATGGAAGTTTATGCCGACTTTGAACAATTGAATATGTCGCTTCATCAGCTGCAGAAAAAACACGTTCATCTTCATCAGGTCCACGGAAACGGCCGTGGAGGGGATGAGCGGAAAAATGCTGCTGACATCCAGCTTTGCCTCGATGTGATGGATGTCTTGCATACCGTCCCGGAGGTGGATACCTTTGTAATCGTCAGCGCGGATCAGGATATGATTCCGCTGATGGACCGGTTGTGGACCAGGGGGAAGCGAGTGGAACTTTTTTGTCTAAAAGATGAAAGCCTTTCCAAAACCGCCCAAATGGAAGCGTTTTGTGATGTCTCTCATAACCTGTTTCAATTTTTGAATATTCCCCAGTTCCAAAATCTATCCCAGATGGATCGTTTATTGCAGGATGCCATCATTCAGATCTATGAATGGTATGAGGATCCAAACAACTCGGATAAAAGTTATGGCAGTTCGTGGATCAAAAAGGACCTCCAGCGCAAGCTCAACTTATCGGAAGCGGAGGCCAATCAGCTGTTCGCTAAAATGGTACAGGGAAAATACCTTCAACCCCACGAAATAACCGTGGATGGAAACACATACTATGGATACCACGTCAACCTGGAGCATCCTCAGGTGCGGACCGTGATCCGGATCGCGGGTTACCGGGTCAGCTGAAAAACGCGTCAGGGTCACTTCGTTCCCAGGTCTCGCTACACACGCGGATGTGTCGGAACAGTCTGTATGGCGGGACTCCGAGTCGGTATGGCTTTTGGTTCGCCTTTGCACTCACAGAGCACAAGTCTCGCCAAGATCACTTCGTTTCCAGGTCTCGCTTTGGCGTGGTGGTGGGAAATGCTATAATAAAAGGGATCAAAATGGTGGTTGGCGCGGAGGTTCCGCGCTTCGAACGGCTATTCAGGCAAGGGGGCATACTCGATGAACGAACACGGTTCTGAAGGGGCAATCCGCATTGCTGACGATGTGGTGGCTGTCATCGCCGGATTGGCTGCCACTAAAACCGAAGGAATTGCCAGCATGTCTGGTGGCATCACTGAAGGATGGGCCAAACGGGTTAGCGGTAGACACGTCACCCGCGGCGTATCGGTGGAAGTAGGGCAGGTGGAAACGGCCATCGACCTGCGTGTGATTGTCCATTATGGGGTGAAAATCAACGAGGTCTCCCGGACGTTGCAGCAGAATGTGAAAGAAGCGGTGGAAACCATGACCGGTCTGCAGGTGGTGGAAGTGAACGTGAAGGTAGAGGGAGTAGAGATCAAGGAAGAGGAGTCCAAGACCGAACGGGCGAAATGATCATTCTCCCCCGATTGAACAGGGAAAGACTGCTGATGGCTCGGTCAGCAGTCTTTCTCGTATGTGGGACCCTCCGTGATTGAATTAACCCAGCTCTTTCTTGATGTGTTGGATGGTTTCTTGGATGGTGTTTTCGAGTTCTTCCGGAATCTCGGTGTTCCCATCCAAACCGTGGGGGAAGATGTGACGCAAAAAAACGGGATTTTCCAGCTCAATCGTCGCCTTGGGGTCTTCCAGTACGCCTTTTACCACATGACTCTGCACGCGCAGATAATAATCGGAATCTTTTCCTTCCAGCTTTAGATCAAAGCTGGCTTTGTTGTAATCCCAGGCTCCGCCCCGTGCGAAGCCGACTTGTTCCATAACACGCTCCACGTGGCCGAATTCGCCGGTAATCCCCTTCAGTCCAGCGTCAGTCAATTCCATGATGATGGCTCCTCCTTTTGTGCCGATTCCGGTTGGATTCGTTTCCATCATAGTATGTTCCGTCACGGGGTGCAAGCAGACGGGCGTGACAGTTTGCGCAAAGTTGTTTCGGGTCTGGTAAGATAGAAGAAAGGGAGGAGACGAATCCATGCAAGAAGAATGGCGCAAGCGGATTGAAGCCATGTTCCCGCAGATGGTGCGCTGGAGACGGGATTTTCACCAGTATCCCGAGCTTTCCTTTCAGGAGGAGCGAACGTCAAAGCGGGTGGCGGAATGGCTGGAGCATTGCGGTCTCCAGGTTCGAACCGGTGTGGGAGGAAACGGGGTAGTCGGGGTGCTGGAGGGATCATCCGGTCCGACCATCGCTTTGCGGGCGGATATGGATGCCTTGGCGATCCAGGATCAAAAGTCATGTGAGTACCATTCCCGTGTTCCCGGTGTCATGCACGCCTGTGGTCATGATGCCCACACTGCTACCTTGATGGGGGTGGCCTCCTTGTTGGCTTCGAGGCGGCAAGAGATTCCGGGGAAGGTCGTTTTCATCTTTCAGCATGCGGAAGAACAGATTCCCGGCGGTGCCGCCCAGATGATCGCAGATGGCGTCCTGGATGGGGTGGACGCCATTTACGGAGTGCACTTGTGGACTCCTCTCCCTTGTGGAGTGGTGGGCCTGCGGCAAGGCCCCCTGATGGCGGCAGCGGACTCCTTTACGATTGAAGTGATCGGTAAAGGGGGACACGGGGGACTTCCCCATGAAACGGTGGACGCAGTAACCATCGCCTCCCACCTGGTCGTCAATCTGCAGACGATTATCAGTCGTCAGGTGGATCCGTTGAAGTCGGGAGTCATCTCCGTCGGCCGGATTCAGGGGGGGCGAGCGTTTAATGTGATTGCTGAGCGTTGTGAACTGGAGGGAACCGTCCGCACTTTTGATCCGCAGTTGCGCCGTTGGGTCCATGAACGGATTGAGGAAGTGGCGGTCCAGACATGCCGGATGTTCGGCGCCGACTGCCGGGTGGAATCTGGTTTCGGCTATCCCACTCTGGTGAATGACCGTACGGAAGCGCATCGGTTGGCCCAAGTGGCACGCGAGATGTTGGGTAATGAACAGGTTTGGGAAATTCCAGAGATGATGGCGGGGGAAGACTTCGCCTACTACCTGCAAAAAATACCGGGTGCATTCTGCTTCGTAGGTGCAGGCAATCCGGAAGAGGGAATCCACCATCCGCACCACCATCCCCTATTCGATCTGGATGAACGGTCGATGATCGTTTCGGCCGAACTCCTCATCCGCGGTGCCTTGGCCTATTTAAACGCCGATCGGGATCAGGCAGCGGTCTGAATGATTGTTACTTAAAAAAACAGCGGCTGAACACCAAGTTCAGCCGCTGTTTTCGTTCCCCTATGCAGTTATGTCCCGCTTCAGGAAGCTGATCCACGAAACGGCTTGAAACAGGATGAAATGAATGGCCAAGATCGTCAGCGAAAATCCGAGGGTCATTCCGGAGACCAGGGGATTGCCATCAAAGTAGACGGAGAGTTCCGTGTTGGCGAACAGGATGTATTTGACCCAATCATGCCCCAACTGGGACAAGATATACGTGGCCTGGGTGCCTGCGAACATCAGGAAGATCGACAGGCCGATGGCCAAGGAGCTGGAACGGAAAACGGTGGAAATCATAAAAGCGAAGGTGACCATCATCAACAGTTTGACGCTGGCAAAGCCGAACAGGCCGAGAATGTGAAGAAGCATGTTTCGTTCAACGACCTGGCCGTTTTCATAAGCCAGATGGGGAGTGGACACCTCTCCCAGCCCAAACAAGATTCCGCCCGCAGCAAAGGAGGTGACAAACAACAAGATCAACAGGGCCAGTGCGTACAGAAACGTGGCTGCGTATTTGGACAGTAGAACCTTGCTTCTGCTGACGGCACGGATGAGCAGGAGTTTAATCGTTCCCCAGGAGAATTCCCCGGCGACACTGGTGGCAGCAACGATGATGGTAAACAGGGTGATGAGAGAAGTAAGCTCAATCGCATCAATGACAAAGCCCCATACCGTCTGGTCGGCAGGTGGAATGTTTTCATCCAGCCGGTGTTGGTTAATGGCTATTTCTTTTTCCAATTGGGACCGGTAAAAACCAGCGACCTCCGGACTTTTCAGGATTTCACGGTTTTCCTGGTTGACCTGCGCAAGATTTTCCTTCCAGTCTTCTCCCGGGGTTTCTGCCGGTTGGTTGAAATGGGACACCACCGCAAATCCGATCACAGCCAGCATCAGTAATCCTGCCATCACCCAGGTACCGATACGGGAGATGATTTTCATGTTTTCATTTTGGATCAATCCGACAAACTTAAGCAATGTGGCTTCCCCCCGTCACTTCCAGGAATTTGTCTTCCAGTGATTTGGATGTGGGTTCAATGGCATAGACGAGGATTCCGGCTTCCACCAACCGAATATTCAGCTCTGGAATCTGCGCTCGGTCCAGGGTGATTTCCATGCCGCGGGAGGTGGTTACCGGTTCCTCTCCGGTAAAGGATTGAATCACTTCCACCGCCCGCTCCACCGGGTCCAATGTCCAGATGGATGTTTGGCGGATGTCTTCGTCTTGTGCCCCCACGAACTCTTCCACCGGCTTGACATCGATCAGCCGACCATTTTGGATGATCCCGATCCGATCGCACATCAGTTCCATCTCCGACAGGAGGTGACTGGAAACCATCACCGAAAGGCCTTCTTCGCGGGCCAGTCGACGCAAGTGGTCTCGGATCTCTCGGATGCCGGAAGGATCCAGTCCGTTAGTCGGTTCGTCCAGGATCAGGATGCGGGGGGAATGGAGGAGGGCCTGGGCCAGACCCAGCCGCTGACGCATTCCCAGGGAATAGGTTTTCACCTTATCGTGGATGCGGTGTTCCAATCCGACCAGCCTTACCACTTCGTCGATCCGTTTCCGACCCACACCGTCACACATGCGGGCATAGTGAAGCAAGTTGCGGTATCCGCTTAGAAATTTGTACAGCTCGGGATTTTCCACGATACCGCCTACCTGACGGATCGCCCCTTCAAAATCCCTTTTCAGGGAAGAGCCCATGATTGTCACTTCTCCCTCGCTGATGGACATCAATCCCACCAGCATCCGGATTGTGGTCGTTTTTCCGGCACCGTTGGGTCCCAGAAAGCCAAATACCTCTCCCGGATAAAGATCGAGACTGACACCATCCACAATCGTTTTCTTTCCGATGCGTTTCGTCAGGTTTCGCATGCTCAACACGGGTTCTTGGCTCATAACCGTGCCTCCTTTTTGTGAGTGGCCCCGGCATACACCTGGCTCATCCATTCGCCGATACTCCGATGTTCCTGGGCCCTCAGTTCCTCCACTTCGATTTCTTTGATGATTTCACCGTCCCGTACCGCCACCAGCCAGTCCAGCAAGGGTTCCACTTCATTCACTTCATGAGTGGTGATGACGACGGTCTGCTTTTCCAGGTCGACAAAGGTAATCAAGCCTTTGATGATGGAGTCGCGCACCATCGGGTCCAAGCCGGAGAGAGGTTCGTCCATCAGGATCAAGGGGGCATTTCTCGATAAGGTTTGGATCAATTTGACGCGCCCCCGGTTGCCCTTGGATAAGTTTTTTATCTTTTGGTCCGGGTCTAAACGCATAAAGTCCACCATTTTTTGTGCCCGCTCCCAATCGAAATCGTCGAATTGACTGGCGCTAAATGCCAACATTTCTCGGACCGTGAAGAACGGATAGTAGGTCTCTTCTTCCGATAAGTAAGCTACTTGGGATGCGATTCGCCGATTGACCGGCTGTCCGTTCCAGGTAACTTGTCCTCGTGTGGGACGGACGAGGCCTGCCATCAATTTCAATAAGGTGGATTTTCCGCTTCCGTTTTCCCCCACTACACCGATGATGGAACCTTCCGGCAGGGTGAGGTTCACATCCATCAAGGCCGTCTTGCGCAGGTATTGTTTCGTTACCCCTTCCAGTTTCATCATTTCAATTCTCCCCTCCCGCTTCTTCATTCAGATAATGCAGCAATCCGTCCACCATCTCCCGAGGGCTAAATCCCATTTCCTGCATCGCTTCCACGAATTGTCCAATCTGCCTGTTGCGTAATTCGTTTCGCAAGTTTTCCAGCTTCTCCTTGTCTTCGGTGATAAACGTTCCTTGACCACGCCGGGTTTCCACAATTCCCACCCTTTCCAATTCACTGTAGGTCCGTTGCACCGTATTGGGATTGACTTGCGATTCCACCGCCATCTCCCGGACGGATGGGAGTTTGTCTCCCGGGTTTCGCTCCCGGCGCAGAATTTGCCGTTGAATGCGTTCCACCAGCTGAAGATAGATGGGGAGAGAGGCGTTATATTCATTTTTTCTCACGGTTTCACACCTCCCGCTGTCTTTTTCGCTAACCAAAGCGGACAGGACATAGACTGCGAGTATGGATAAAATAGCCCCAGGCGATCATAAACGAAATGACACGGGCAAAGGGGATGAACCAGGTCCATTTCCCTACAAACAAGCCGATCCAGCGATGAAGGGACTAAAAGAAATGGACCAAGATTCCAAGCGATACCGACAACCGCCAAAGGGTACCCATCATGAGCAGATCATTCGAGGACAATCCGATCGGTTCAAACGAATGTAACCGGAACCCCAGAACCACCACAGAGGACTTGCATCATTAAACCTCTACCTTTCTCTCGAGCAACCAGGCCGCCAGGCCGAAGTACGCCGCTCCCAGGATCCCCTCAAACACGATTTTCCCCAGATGTAAATAATCATCATACTCTGCTGTTCCAATGACGACAGGACCCCATTGGGTCAACCACTCGTAGAAAGTGGAATCCATGAAATGAGCCAGTCCCCACCACCAGGTGAACACCAACACGACGACCAGCACCCAGGTCCAGCGGTTGATGTATGTCTTTAACCATCGGTAGATCGACCAGACGGCCAGGACGAATAGACCTATTTGGACAGAGACGATCCATATATATCCAACCACTTGAAAACCGATGGAAAAAATATCCGTGCGACTTCCTGCCACATGTGTGCTCATCGGCCCAAAAAACAGGATCAGAGGATAGATGGCGGCGATGGATGCGGAAACAAACAGGGCAGCCGCACCATTTATCACCTTGGATAAGAGTAGTACCGAAGCGGAGTGCGGGGTGTGGAGCCATTGGTGCATTTGTTTGGACTCTCCCTGTAAGCTGATAAAAAGGTACAGGGGGAAATAAACAGCATGGAAAAAAAAGGGGGCTAGTGACAAAGCGAATTGTACTTCCTTTGTTTTCACCGTTAGCAGGATCAGCAGGTGGATTGCAACGATGAGGAGCAAACCCCCTAACACCCAGGGTGCGTTTAAGCGGAAATCTTTTTTCCATAATGCGGTAACAGAGTTCATGTGTGTGCCTCCTTAGGATAGGATTCAAATAGGGTGTCGGTGTATTAGTTCAACCATACAGTAGTGTACTAATACGATAATACAGATGGAGTTTCTATTTGTCAACGGTTCTTCGTGTGATTGGTGATCGTCGATCAATTGCCGAATGCGGAGACAGGACTTGGGATATTCTAACCCCAGAAAAGGAGGGTGAAAGCATGAATCAACTGCGCGAAATTATGACGACTAATGTGACATCGGTTTCGCCCCAGGATAATATTTCTCAGGCGGCGATGTTGATGAAACAACACGATGTGGGCATCGTCCCTGTCGTGGAAAACGGGATCCTGCAAGGGGTGGTGACGGACCGGGATCTGGTTTTGCGCTCTGTCGCCAATCAAAACCCAAACCTCACTGTAGGGGAAGTCATGACCAATCAGAATTTGGTTACGGGTACTCCCAACATGTCGGTGGATGAAGCGTCGCAACTGATGGCACAACACCAGATCCGTCGCTTGCCGGTGGTGGAGAACAACCAGCTGGTTGGCATCGTCGCCTTGGGTGACATGGCGGTTCGGCAACCTTATGCGGATGAAGCGGGGCAAGCGCTTACCAATATCTCCGTACCCAATACAAAGATGTAAACAGAATGGACCCGGCCAAATGGCCCGGTCCTTTTTTTTCAAGGTATTGCCAAGGGATTTCAAACATATGTTCGTATATAATAACAATCAGTGATGATGTTTGGGGAGAGGATGGAGGCTTATGTTATCGGTTCCGGATGAATACCGGTTGTTTGCCCGTTTGGTTAAGCGGGTGATCGTCATGGATGTCCTGTACCGAGCTCTCCTGTGCGATATCCGCTGGATGGAATCCCAACCCTTTAAGTTGAAACGAGGGATTCTGGACGGGCTTGTCCGCCTCTCGATCCAGGTGGAAGAGGAGTGGAGGGAAACCAAGCAACAATTGCGCCGGTGCGGGGGAGAGATTGTGGAGGTGAAACAGAAACGGGACTGCCGTGAAGTGCGGGCCCGTTTCCGTGGTTTTATCCATACCCAACGGTTCTTTAATGAATGGATCCGAGCAGAATGCGAGAAGCAACTGATCCAAATCTGGACGGGGAAAAATACCAGTCAAACTCTTTCCTTCTTTCGGCCAAGCTAACAAGGACCGGAAGAAGGTGAATCACGCCCAGCGGAGGTCCGCAAAACGGGAAAGGGGGAATCTGGTATGGCGAAGCGCGGATTTTGGACTGTTTTGATCGGGCTGTTGGTCAGCCTTGTCGGCGTCTCGTGCTTATACGGCGGTGAAAGGGCACGGTCTAGACATCAAATGGAAACATGCGCTGGATGGGGTGTTCTCGGCTTCGGGGTTGCTCACATCCTGATGGGTAGTATTGCCGCCGTCATGGGACGGGAGCGTTAACAGATATTAAATTTCCAATATATATGGAAAAGCCCGCATCAGGCGGGCTTTTTGTATGGAGAACAGGAGAATAAATCGCAAATGGATATCAAACGATAGGGATGTTGAAAACGGCTGAGTGGAGGGAAGGGCATGAGTTCGGATTCCGAAAAGCCCCAGAAGAAGCAGCAGAAAAAACAACAACAATATCAACAGTTAGCGAAGCAATACCAACCAAAGCCGCCGGTTATCACCAATAGTCTGAAAGCTTTTTTGGTAGGGGGATTTATCAGCTTATTGGGGCAGCTATTGCAGCTGATGTATACCCGTGTCTTTAATTTTCCCCAGGAAAAAGCAGGGGATCCCACCGTTGCTACCTTGATTTTTATTGCTTGCTTAATGACTGGGTTGGGTGTCTATGACAAAGTTGGTCAATGGGCAGGTGCAGGAACAGCGGTTCCTGTGACGGGTTTTGCCAACTCCATCGCTGCTGCTGCCTTGGAGCACCAATCAGAGGGTTATGTCCTGGGCGTGGGCGGAAACATGTTTAAATTGGCTGGATCGGTCATCGTATTTGGGGTTGTGGCTGCATTTTTTATCGGTATTTTAAAGGCATTGATCGGTTAGGGAGGGGATTGTATGGCTTCCAAGAAGGTGGGGCAGCGCACATGGTCATACAGTGGCCTGGTGAGGGTCTTGTCGGGTGCGGCAGTTGCCGGTCCCAAAGAAAGCGAAGGACAGTTGAAGGAGCAGTTCGATCAGACCTATTCCGATTTATATGCGGGAGAAGATTCCTGGGAAAAAGCCGAGAGGAAAATGATGGAAGATGCTGTCAGTAAGGCGGTTGAAAAAGCAGGTCTAACAATGGATCAAGTAGATATGTTTCTGGCTGGAGATCTATTAAATCAAAACATCAGTGCATCTTTTACAGCCCGGCAAAACCAGCTGCCTTTGATGGGGATGTTCGGTGCCTGTTCCGCCTCCGTATTAACATTGTCCACAGGTGCCGCTCTGGTGGATGCCGGTTTCAGCGACCATATCGCAGTAGCAGTCAGCAGCCACAATGCTACTGCGGAACGGCAATACCGATATCCTACCGAGTACGGGGGACAGAAGCCCAATACCGCTCAATGGACGGTGACTGGATCCGGAGCCGGTGTGCTTGGGTTTGGTCAGGAGGGCCCGATCGTTCGCTATGCGACGATGGGCAAGGTGGTGGATATGGGTGTAAAAAACCCTTTTGACATGGGATCCGCCATGGCGCCGGCTGCCGTTGAAACCATTACCGTTCACTTCCAGGATACGGGATTGACTCCCGATGATTACGATTGGATTATTACCGGCGATTTGGCCAGTGTGGGTCATCCCATTGCAGCCGAGCTTTTGGCTGAGAAGGGGTGGGACCTGGGAGGAAACCGATTCAAGGATTGCGGGTTGATGATTTATCATGACGATCAGCAATCTTTTGCAGGCGCCAGTGGCTGCGCCAGCAGCGCGTTGGTGCTGTATGGACATATTCTGGAAGAAATGAATCAGGGTCGGCTGAACCGGGTGATGCTGGTCGCTACCGGGGCTTTGATGAACCCGGTCTCTTATCAACAGGGTGAGTCCATTCCCTGTATCGCTCATGCGGTGACGCTTGAATCAGAAACAGAGGGAGGAAAAACAGGATGAATCCCATCACCTATCTGGCGCTGGGCGATTCGTTGACGGAAGGTGTCGGTGCATCCACTCCCGACCGGCATCTGGTCGCTCAATACTTTGAGCACATCCGAAACACGGATCACTGCCGTGTCATCAATATGGGAATTTCGGGTCTGACTTCAACGGAATTGTATGATCTGGTTCAATCACCAGGTCTGCACAAGTTGATTCCACGGGCTTCTCATATTACCTTAACCACCGGAGGATGCGATTTTATTAAATGGTATGAGGATGGGGATAGTCTGATAGGGTTGGCTCGCACGATGAAACGAGTCGTCAATCAAGTCGATCAGTTGTTATCCCATCTCCGACAATTAAACCCGGATGCTTCAATGGGTATCCTTGGATTTTACATGCCCTTGCCTGCTTATGAGATGGGTTACACTATTGCAGCCCGGGCACTAAAAACGATGAATGTGGCGTACAATCAATTGGCTAAACGGCATAAAAGTGTGATGATCGACCCTTTTGAAGTGTTTCTAAACCGAAAGGAGTACTTTGCTGATGAAGTCCACCCCAACCAACAAGGATATGATGTATTGGCCCGGTTGCTTCTAAAGTCCTTGATACCCCAAAATCCAGCTCCTTCTGTTCAAGAGGATCCGGTGTATTCGTGAACGGATATATTTTTCCGTTGACAGGACAAGGGGTGGCATGTTACCGTTATCCACAAATCAATTTCATACTTAGACGCGTTGAAGGGGCGAAGTAGTCGGCGTAAAATCCGATCTCAGAGAGCCGGTGGGGCTGCAAACCGGCATCGGAACGTCAGACGAATTACACCTTGGAGCGTGAACGGGTTGCGAAAATGGAGGCCGACCTTTCCGGATTCCCGCCGATATCGGGAGTGCATTATATATGCGCATGGAGTGGAACTGTAATGGTTCAAAAAGGGTGGTACCGCGAGCAAACCTCGTCCCTTTAGGGGAGGAGGTTTTTTGTATTCCAACATTTATTTTAAGAGGGGGTTTTCCAGTTGATTATTGTTTTGGAAAAACAGGCGACGAAAGAACAAGTGGACGAGATCGTTCGTACGTTGAAGGAAAAGGGAATCCAAGTTCATCATTCACAGGGAGTGGACAAAACGATCCTGGGCCTGATCGGCAACAAACAGGTGCTCTCCGGATTGCCGGTGGAGCGGTTTCCCGGGGTTGATAAAGTCGTCCATGTGAGCGAACCCTTCAAATTGGCGGGCCGCTCCTTTCACCCGGAAAACAGCCGGTTTCGAGTGGGGAATGTGGAGATCGGCGGAGAGCATCCGGTTGTCATGGCCGGTCCCTGTTCTGTGGAGAGCCGGGAACAGATTCTGGAGAGCGCACACGCCGTCAAAGAAGCAGGTGGCCATATCCTGCGAGGTGGGGCGTTTAAACCGCGTTCATCCCCGTACTCCTTTCAGGGGATGGGAGAAGAGGGGCTAAAGTTATTGGCTGAAGCCAGGGAGGAAACCGGTCTTCCTGTCATCTCCGAAGTGATGGATCCTGAAAATTTGGAGATGGTAGCCGAATACGTGGACATCCTTCAATTGGGCGCACGTAATATGCAAAACTTCCACCTGTTGAAACAAGTGGGGCGCACCGATAAGCCGGTTATGTTGAAGCGTGGGCTGTCCGCCACCATCGAAGAGTGGTTGATGTCCGCTGAATACATTATGGCTGCGGGGAATCCCCGTGTCATCTTGTGTGAACGAGGGATTCGCACTTTTGAAACCTACACCCGCAACACCCTGGATCTGAGTGCGGTACCGGTGGTGAAACAACTCAGCCACCTTCCGATCATTGTGGATCCCAGTCATGGAACCGGTAAGTGGCGTTTTGTTCCCCCAATGGCCAAAGCCGGCCTGGCAGCCGGGGCCGACGGATTGATGATAGAGGTGCATCCTTCCCCGGAAACTGCTCTCTCAGACGGACCGCAGTCCCTAACTTTGGATAACTTTGCAACCATGATGGAGGAGCTGAAAGGAACGCCTTCTGTTCTTCTGCCGAGATAACGTGACTCCACTCAGCTTCGATAGACGTATCTGCTATTTCTGTTTTCCTGCTGAGAAAAGCGGATGTCTGATCAGATTTTGATAAATATGATTGGGCGGGTATCCCTTCCCGGGTGTTCTGCATAGGCTGTCAAGAGAATATGTGAAGGGGTGACTCCGTTGAACCCTTGGTACGGTCAGCATTACCCTTATTACCCGCAGCCTGGACAGCCGGGATTTGCACCTGGAGAGTTTCCTTTGGAAAGCCCGCCCTACATGGGGCAGCCGTTTCCGTTTCAACCGCCTCAGCATCAGCAGCCGTTTGCACCCGATTTGCCGCATCAACCGCCCGTTCCACTACCGCCTCCGCTTCCTGGGCGCCCCCCGGATTGGGAGGAGCGGCGCCCTCTCTTCCAAGGATTGCAGGGTCTCTTTAAGCGCCGGAACCGCCGCTCTTTCCTATTGGCACACCAGATGGCCAATGCGTTGGGGCAGCCGGTTCAAGTGGCCACCTATGCCGGAGAAGTGAAAGGGGAAGTGGCAGGGGTGTACCCAGACCACTTGTTGCTCCGCCAGGAAGAGAAAAAATATCATGTCCGTTGGGAAGGCATTGTCTACATCTCTCCCTCGGAAGAAAAATAAACCACCCTGGAGGGTGGTTTTTTATGGGTGTGTCGACTCCGCCCGAGTCTGAGAAGGCTACTTTATGGCTTTGGAAATCACCTTGGCAATGTCCGTATTGTCAATGGTTCCCGTCAATTTGTCCGCTCCGGGTCCATATGCGTAGACCGGCACATGAACAGCGGTGTGACCAGTGGTCGTCCAACCGATCTTGGCACGGTGACTGATTACTTCGGCGATTGCTGAAGCGGGGTTCCTCTCGGTTTGGATCCGTTTTTCTTCGTCGACCGTGAGATCGGAAATCCCAGCGTACTTGGCCATTACCTCTTTTACATTGGAGCGGTCTTTTGTAAGCTGTTCGCCTATATATTCGGAAGACCGTTTTACCTTCCGGATCACATCTTTATGAAACGCATACTCACCGTTTAAGCCGATGGACATGCCGCCCGTTTCATGGTCGGCACTTACCACGACGAGGGTATCCGGGTTTTTTTGAGCAAAATGGAGCGCTTCCTGGACAGCCTGATCAAAAGCGAGTGTCTCCTGAATCGTGGTCGCCGGGTAGTTGGCGTGTCCGGCATGGTCAATCCGTCCGCCTTCCACCATCAGGAAAAAACCATTTTTATTTTTACTTACTGTTTGAAGGGCTTTTTTGGTCATTTCCGCTAAGCTAGGCTCTTTCGAGGTTGAACGGTCCAGTTCGTATTTCATGTGACTGTTGTTAAATAGTCCCAGTAACTTGGGTGAGTGGGTCCTTTCTAACCCGTTTTTGTCTTCGATCAGGGAATAGCCCTTTTGTTGCGCTTTTGAAATCAGATTTTTTCCGTCTTTACGCTTTCCCCCTTCTTCAGTGGGCAGGAAATGGTCTTTGCCTCCACCGAGAAGAACATCCACATTTTTGTTCAGAACCTGTTCAGCGATTTCGTTCTCCATATTCCTGTGTTCCGCATGGGCGGCAAAAGCAGCGGGCGTAGCGTGAGTGAGACGGGTGGTGGTCACCAAACCTGTCGCTTTTTGGGCTTTTTTCGCGTCGTCCAGGACGGTTGTTACATCGAAGTGCTTTTCCCCGTCCACATGTTTTTTGTTTTTGGGTGCCTTCCCGACTACATTATTATCCGTCTTACGGCCGGAGGAAAAGGCGGTGGCCGCCGCAGCGGAATCCGTAACCACATTGTCATGAGAGTATGTAGTGACAAGACCGACATGTTTAAAACGGTTCATGGCAAGCTTGCCGTCACCGTAACCCCTGCCTTTTAAGTAGGCGGCGGCGGAGACCTGTGTGGGTCCCATTCCATCCCCAATCAGGAGAATGACGTTTTTCGCTTTGTCGGTGGGTTGGGGCTTCATTGCTTCGACGTTGTAGGTGTAAAGCGCGGAACCCAGTGCGACCGTACATGCCAGTCCGATAGCGATTCCTTTTAAAATGCTTCTCTTTTTCATAAACTCCCTCCTTTTAAAACAATTATATAGGGTAGTTATTAATCTGGTTTAAAAAAATCGTGCTTTTAAGGTGAAAATGTAACGAAAAAAATAAAAACGACCCGCTCTGCGGCTGACTTAACCGAAGCGGATCATTTCTTTGGATTTTAGGGAATAAGGCCGCAAGCCAAGCTCCGCTTTACGACTGTGCCACCAACTGTTTCTCCTCCTGCGGGAGAGCAGAAGAGTTTCGGATGACGGTGACCCGGTCGGGAACGATGTTGAACCGGATTTGCTGATCGGGTTGAACCGGCTGATGGGGATCGATGTAGATTTTCATCTCAGTCGATTCATCAGGACTTCCATTTTTACGGATGACGACGACCACTTCTTGGTAATCTCCGCCGTACTCCACTTCCTTCACCTTGCCGACGAAGCAACCGTTTTGGTCGAGCCGGCACACTTCGGGACGGACGGAGAGGAGCACTTCTTCGGTATCGTCCATTGGTTGCTTCATCAAGCAAGGGACTTCCCCGATTTCCGTACAGAGACAGTTTTCAGCCACTTCCGCCCGCAATAGATTGGTTTTACCCAAAAATTCGGCGACAAATGCGTTAACGGGGTGTTGATAAACATTTTGGGGGGTATCCAGTTGCAGCAACCGCCCATCTTGGATGACCGCCACATGATCGGACAGGGCCAGTGCGTCTTTCTGATCGTGGGTAACAAAAATGGCCGTAATTCCTGCCTGCCGGATGATTTGGCGGATTTCGCGCCGCATCTGTGATTTAAGGTGGACATCCAGGTTGCTGAACGGTTCATCCAGCAAGATGACATGGGGGCGCGGAGCCAACGCCCGGGCCAGGGCGATCCGCTGTTGTTGCCCGCCTGAGAGCTGGTGGGGATACCGTTTTTGATAATCGTTCAACCCCACCAGGGAGAGAACTTCCTTCACCCGTTCTTTTCGCTCACTTCTTTTCATGTTTTGCAATCCAAAAGCAACATTCTTCTCCACCGTCAAATGCGGAAACAAAGCGTAATCCTGGAATACCATGCCGACTCCCCGGTTCTCCGGCGGGACCCAAGTGTCTGAATCGAAAATGATCTTCTCCCCGATTCGGATGCAACCGGTATCCGGCTTTTCAAACCCGGCAATCATGCGAAGAGTGCTGGTTTTGCCGCAGCCGCTGGGTCCCAGGAGCGTGAGGATTTCCCCTTCTTCCACGGTGAAGTGTAAATCCTGGACAGCCGGCTTCGATTGTCCGGGATAGGTTTTGGTGACGGCTTGAAAGGAAATAACGGACATCATCCAACCTCCTCACTTAATATTTATTGAGAATCCAGCGCAGCGGCAGGATGGAGACGAGGATCACCAGGAGGGCGGCCGGGGCTGCCAGGTGGTAAAATCCTTCGCTTGCCTGGATCCAGATGCGGACGGCCAAGGTGTCATATCCCGCCGGGCGCAGCAACAGTGTGGCCGGAAGTTCTTTCATGGAACTGACAAAAACCAGAGCGGCTCCTGCCAGAACACCCGGCAGCACCATTGGCAAGGTTATCTTCAGCATCGATTTCCATGGAGAGTGGCCAAGGCTTTGGGCCGCTTCGTCCAAACGGGGCGATACCAGACTGATGGCTGCTTCCCCCGCTTGGGTGGCTTGGGGCAAAAATCGCATGATGTAGGCGGTGACCAACAAGGCGATCGTTCCATAAAACATGGGCAGGTACTGGTTGAAGACGAAGACAATTCCCAGAGAAACGATCACTCCCGGCAACGCATAGCTGCTGTAGACTACTTTTTCCAGCAGACTGGTGAGCAGAGACGGGTTTCTCGCTTTTAGATACACCAGGGGCATTGCTAATATGACGGAAAGAAGAGCGGCAATTCCGGAGACGACCAGGCTGTTGACGGTATACTCCCAGAACGAAGCATCGATGGCCCCGTTCTGCAATCCCAGCAGTGACCAGTAGATGAGAACCGCCAAGGGCAGAAATACCCCCGTCAAGGATACCAGAAAGACAAATGCGAGAGCCAACGGTTTCCACCTGCCCAGAGGAATCGTCAACGGCCGTCGATAGGTCCCCCCCTGTTGAGAATAGCGAATGTTTTTACGCGTACGCCATTCCATCCATAGAAAGATCAAGGTGACGGCGATCAGGACGACGCTCAACATGGCTGCGCTCACCCGGTCGAAACTTCCCATTTGGTAGTAAATGGCGGCGGTGAAGGTGGTGTAGCGCATGATGGAGATGGCGCCGAAGTCCGACAGGACATAGAGAGAGACCAGGATGGCTCCGGCTCCGACCGCCGGGCGCAACAGGGGCAGCACCACTTTGAGAAACACCTGCCGGTATCGCTGGCCGCAAGACAACGCCGCTTCTTCAAGGTTGGCGTTTAATCGTCCCAGTGATGCTGCGGTGATTAAGTAAACATAGGGATAGGTGAACATGGTCATCACCATGACGACACCCCAAAAGCTGTAAATTTGGACAGGGGAGGAGCCGAACCAGTCCCGCACCCATCCCGTGGGGCCGAAGATGATGATATAGGCCATCGCTCCCACATAGGGTGGAATTACCAAGGGAAGGGCACCGATCAGACGCCACCATTTTCGTCCGGGAAGGTCAGTACGTACCACCAAAAAGGCGAAAGTGACACCGATCAGGATGGTTCCGGCCGTGACGACGGCAGTCAGGGAGAGGGTGTTCCACAATAGACCGGGGATACGGGAATCCCAGAGTTGGATCCAACGTTCGGTGCCCGCTCCCCAGCCTTGCACCACCACGTACAAGATGGGAATCACCATAATCAATGCCGTCAACATCGATAAGAGAAGGATCAGTAGGTTGGGCGGTTTGCCATGCCACAGCGATTGCCAAAAACGGGACATGGCCCGGAGCAAAAACGGCTTCCGGGCCTGTCCCTGAGGGGGCTTGTTCCACTGGTTTGTTTGTTCGGCATTCAAGGTTGGTTCGGTCATACGGCCTAACTCCCTGTCTGCAAAATCATCGAAGTATGGGGAAGGTCCGTCACTTCACTTCCAGATCCAGTCCGGCCTCTTCGATCAACTTTTTGGCGTCCAGCCATACCGGACCGATTTCTTTCAGCGGCATATCCATCACTTTGTACTCGCTGAGCGGTTTGGCTTCTGAAGTGGTTTCAATTCCCTCTACCAACGGGATTTCCTTGCTTTCGAAAGAGAAAATTTTCTGCTGCTCATCTTCCGTCAGGAAATCGATGAATTTCTTGGCGTTGGCTTGGTTGGGTCCTCCTTTGATCAAGCCCACACCGGCGGCATTGACGAAAATACCCATATCGTCTTTACCCTGGTCGGGATAGACGGCATCCACGTTGTTATCCTTGGGCTCATCCAGCTGTTGGTGGAAATAATAGTTGTTCACCAGCCCGAATTCCACTTCTCCGGCACCCACTGCCTGCCGGATGTCACCATGGCCTTCCGTGATGATGGCGGCGTTTTCTTTTACTTTTTCGATCCATTCTTTGGTTTTTTCATCGCCCCATTCGGCGCGAAGGGCGGCCACATGGGCGACCATGGAACCGTTGCCGCCGCGGGTGATGGCAAACTTCCCTTTATATTTGGAATCGGTCAAGTCCCACAGTGTTTGAGGAAGATCTTTTTCCGAGGTCAGATCCTTATTGTACATGAAAATCCGGCTTCGTGCAGACAAGCCCACCCATGATCCGTCATCGGCCCGGTACTTTTCGTCGATGACTTGAATCTTGTCAGAGTCGTTGGGGGCCAATGCGTCCTCAATACGAAGATATTCCAGTGCTCCGGTATCGTTGGAGAAGAAGATATCCGCCTGGGGATTGTTTTTCTCTTCCAAGATTTTGTTGACCAATGCTTCATCAGCAGCCATCAACTTCACTTTTACGCCGCTTTCCTCTTCAAACTTGTCGACCAAGGGTTTGACGAACTGTTCTTTACGGGCAGAATATACGACCAGCTCATCGGTTTCGCCTTCCTCATCATTGGAAGCGTCATTGGCTTGGGGGGAGCATCCGGCCACCACCAAGGTAAGTATAAGAGCCAAAAAAGTGAAAATCTTCAACTTCGACGTCACGCGTCATCCTCCTCCTCTTAGGCAAGCCCTTCGATTGTCGTCTGGAAGGGCATCCTCCTCTTTAAATTCATTTCTCGTTCATTGTACATACAATGATAATCATTTTCAACTACTTTCTTGAGAAGATAGACGTAGAAGAAAATTCCATTCGGGTTAGGGACACAAACGAATGGATCTATCACTTCATATTCTGAGAATAAGAGGTGGTAGATGATGAATGAGACCTATGGTCGTTATACTTTCTCTCTCCGCAAATGGTCCGTGTTAAAACGGATTGAGGAACTGGGGGGGAGTATTCAATATGTCAGCCGTCACTGTGGAATCGTTTCCGCTGTTGTTCCACGGGAGCAAATGAAGGGAATTTTGGAGGATCCCGGTTTGCTGACCGCCGAAGTCGACTACCCAGTCTTGCTGCCGAAACCGATGGTGGTAGGGGTGATCACCCGTGAAGGGATGCGTCGCAGCGTCCAGTCGTCCGGTCAGGTGGTGACATGGAATGTGAGTCGGGTGTGGAAAGGCACCCCCAACCCGTATGCAGGGGCCGGCGTCCGTGTGGGGGTGGTGGATACCGGCATCGACCTGAACCATCCGGATTTGCACCGTAATATTAAAGGTGGAGTCAATATCGTGGAACCGAAGCGTCCTCCCCAGGACGGAAATGGTCACGGTACCCATGTAGCGGGGATTATCGCCGCTCACAGCAACAAACAGGGTGTCATTGGAGTAGCCCCCTCCGCCAGTCTGTACGCGATTAAGGTGTTAAATGACCGGGGAGTCGGCAGTATCACCACTTTGGTTCAGGGGATCGACTGGGGGATCGACAATCGCATGCATATTCTCAACCTCAGTTTAAGCGGTGGCCGCAAGGTTCCTGCCGCTCTTACGCGGGCCATCCAGATAGCCAACAGGCGCGGCGTGTTGGTGGTGGCCGCAGCGGGGAACAGTGGGAATGCCGCCGGAACCGGAGATACAGTGGAAATACCGGCACGTCTGCAGCCCGTTGTAGCAGTGGCCGCCTTAACCCGTGGAAATAAGCGGGCTCCCTTTTCCGCGACCGGTCCATCTTTGGATATCGCTGCCCCAGGTGTCAACATTTTAAGCACCTACAAGAGCGGTCGGTACGGAATTTTAAATGGGACTTCACAAGCGGCACCACATGTCAGCGGTGTGGCGGCGGTCTACCGACAACAGGGATTGTCGACGGGAACCATCAGACAGGTCCTGGGGCAACGGGCGATTTCACTAGGATCTCGACGTTTATATGGTGCAGGCTTACTCCAATTGTAAAAAATCCCGCCGGTGAAACCGGCGGTTTCATTTATTAGATAAATGAGGATGATGGATCATTTTAAGCTTAAAAATAAAGGCGATCGCAAATAAAAGCGATCGCCCTGAAATACGTTGTCCCTCTTTAAACGGTGATGGATACCCCAGTGATTTGTGAGATGGGCACTGTTGTTTCCATTGTGTCAGTCACCACGATGATAAACCCGTTTTTTTGATTGCCCTCAACCTGTTGGAGTGTCCCCTTGATCCCGTTGGACAAAGAGTTTCCATACGTCATTACAGTAACATTTTTACCTTTGAGGCTTTTAAGCTTGTGAACCATGGTATTTTCCGTCTGGCGTCTGCCTTTGATTTTGCCTTTTATTGGATTTTCCTCCTTTCTGATGCGTTTCGGGAAGGTAATCCAATGCCGGATCGGATGGACCTCCGATATATTGTACTACCAATCTCCCAGTACGGATTGGGCGTTTCTTACAAACGGTTCATTTTGGGCTAATCCCAAAATCGCCAAGCCTGTGCTCATCCATGTGAAAATCGGATCCTCCAGTAACGATCAGGTCAAATTCCCCAGCTAACCGGATATACCGCTTCGTATCTTCAGGGGCATGACTCCGATGCCACACCTCAATCCCGTCAAAGCCGATCTGAAGAAGCCTTCGGATCCTTTCATCATCACCGATATAAACCGGGTGAGCCAGAACCGCCAGTCCTCCCGCTTGTCGAATCAGGCGAATTCCCTCTTCCGGGGATAGCACCTTCTTTTCCACCGCGGCGGGTTTGCCGTCAGCCAGATAGCGATCAAATACGGTTTGAACATCTGTTACATATCCCTTTTTAACAATCGCTTTGGCGATATGGGGGCGGGCGATGACACTGTTGCTGCTGAACTCCCTCACATCATCCAGCGTGATCGGCATATTTAAGGAGCAGAATTTTTCGATAATCTTTTTGGCCCGCCACTCCCGGAAGTCCCGATAAGGGGTCAGGGCATCGTGCAATTCCTGGATGCGATCGATGTGATATCCGAGGATATCCACGGTTTTTCCCTCGAACTTCGTGCTGATCTCGACGCCGGCAATCACGTTTAGACCCAATCGTTCTCCGGCCGTTTGTGCTTCTTTTACTCCTGCCAGCGTGTCGTGGTCCGTGATGGCGATGGTGGTAAGGCCGGCCTCCTTCGCTTTCTCCACGATTACCGAAGGGGAATACACGCCGTCGGAGGCGGTCGTGTGAATGTGGAGATCGAAGGTTCTCGGTTTTAAATCGTTCAGTATGCGCATGTCAAGCTCCTTCCATAACGAAAAAGTGGAACAGTCAACGATCCGTTCCTTTTATGGATCCGTGGGCTCGTTTCACCATTTATATCGGGATCGAACGCGTCGGAACCGATGGAGGGGCAACCCTATTACAATCACCCGCCGGGGATGGACACCGTTTAAGACAGTGCTCATCCTTTTATGATTATGAGGATTTTAAACATCCCGTTCCACTTTCGTCAAGGCTTACCCGGTAGGAGAAGAAGAATGACGGGCTGATCCGGTTGGGGTGTTGGTTGTATTTATCGCTCCTTGCCGTGTGCGGTGTCGGACTTTCAAAATAAGCGACCCGGTTTGTGTCACCAGGCCGCTCTCCTTTTGATTATCATTGTTTCATTTCGGCAGGAGTCTTGAACATCCCTCGAAACCCGTTATACAGGTTCTCCACCTGGTCGTTAAACTTCCGCGAGCGGAGCAGCTCTTTGGACTCCCCAGCACGGAGACACAAGCGATAGATGGTTTTCACCGATTGAGAAACCCGCTTCACGTCCAATTCACCAATGGTGGATTTGTTATGTTGTAAGTCGGAATCGAGAAAGGCATCCATCGATTTTTTCAGTTTTCCCTCCTCCTCGGGCCAGGGAATATCCAGCCCCTCGGCCACTTTTTGCAACTGGCTCTCCCAGTCCTGCAACAGCTGGTTATAGTGGACAATCACCCGTTTCGACCGCGCTGTCCAGAACAGGGAAGACAGTGTGTAATGGGTCCAAAGGTTCAACGATTTCTTAATCGGGAATCCGTTTCTCTGTTTCAGGGAAGCGGCCACGTCCAGGGGATGTCTGACCATAATGACATAGCAGAGGTCGATGTCCAGCTCCTTGAGCACGGATTGCCACAGAGGAATCACCAGACAAGTCCTCGGATCCTTCCAAGCCCAAAGCTGCTTATCCGAGAAGTCGTGTTTTACTAAACTCTGAAGCTCCTCCCGCTGCGATTGGATTCGCGGCGATTCCCACCAACGGTCGGGAAGCGGGTTTATCGCATCCCAGGATCGTCCGAACGTGCGAAGGATCCGATGGTTGCATTTAATAATGCCCGTATGCTCCCAAAATCCTTTCGGATTGGCTTTTCCGGGAGATAACAGCTTTGATTTGTTCCCCAGATCAGCACCCAGCAGATTGATGGCGCGGCTCATTGCCGACGTGCCGCTGCGGTGCATCCCCAGTATGCAAACGGCTTTCGGTTTATCGATACGCAATGGGTTTATCCCCCCCATGAATTTTTGTGCGGCCCCGTTTCCTCTGCAGATGAGAAACCGAGAAACCCCATTCCAGTTTCGGTTCACGTATGGCTTCCCTTCTCCCACTCTTCGCATAAACGGCTTATTATCTTATTCTCGGATTAAACCGAGGGTTCGTCTTCCGGTAATCTCGTGTCTGTCCTCTGCATTCGCCTCGGCCCGATAATCTTTTAAACGGGCATCTTCCCACACTAGGTTGATAGTGAAAACATATAGTAAACCAAAGGGGGTGAATGATATTGTCTCTACCGGATTTTATCATCGTGGGAGGACAGAAGTGCGGAACCACGTCGCTGTACAACTATTTGATCAATCAGCGGTACATCGTTCCCGCCAAAACAAAAGAGGTCCATTATTTTGATGTACGCTTCAGCCAAGGACTTTCTTGGTATAAGGACAAATTTCCGCTGTCAGATCGAAGGAAGAAGCGCGGTTTCATCACGGGGGAGGCGAGCCCCTATTACCTCTTTCACCCATATGCGGCCAAAAGGGCGGCAGATACGGTACCCAAAGCCAAAATTATCGTCCTCTTGCGCAACCCGGTCGACCGGGCTTACTCCCATTACCATCACCAAGTGCGCCGCGGGAAAGAGAGCTTGTCCTTCGAAAAGGCCATTCGCAACGAGAGGGCGAGGACCCATATGGAACAGCGGAGGATGCTTCGTAATAAAAACTACAATAGCAGCAAACACCGGCTATACTCCTACATGGCCCGGGGAATCTATCTCAATCAGCTGAAGCGGTGGAGGAAGCACTTTCCCAAACAGCAGATAATGATCATTCAAAGTGAAGATTTCTATAAAAACACCAACGCGGTCTTAAAAAGGGTAACCCGGTTTTTAGGTGTACCCTATAAGGCGCTGAAAACGACTAAACCTTATAAATCCGCTTCTTACGAACCGATGCACCCGAAAACCCGCAGAATGCTCGTCCATTACTTCCGTCCCCACAACCGCCAGTTGTACCGATACTTGGGCACCGATTTCGGTTGGGACTGGTGATGATCCCCGAAAAAACACTCCCATATCGCAAAGCAATCGTGTAAAAAGAGACGTCGGGATGTTCAGGCGATATACGAACCGGTATTTGCCTCTAGGGACATGGGTAAAAAGATCTTATCCCCCGAAGCCGCCAGGCCGGGGACAAGGCTCGCCGAATCTAACTTAGTGATATGGTTGTCGAAAACCGCTCCGAATCGGGTTCCACGGGATCGAAATCTGGCATCGACGACTCCTGCGCCGATGTCAAGCGTAATCGTTGCATCGCCGAAAGGCAGGCCTTTTGGTTACCGGAGGGTTCCGATTTCCACGTGGAAGAGCACCCGCAGGAATTTCGGTGCTCCGTCTGAGAAAAACCAGGCAGATCTTCCTGTCTGGTTTTGATTGATTTCCAACACTCGGCATTCTTTATCCATTTCCGATTTTCTCTATTCGAAAACGGGTTATCCCGATCAAAAGACCTAGGTGCTTTCTGTTAAAAATACAAAAACCCCACACCTAGATGCAGGGTTCCATTATTCGCTTTTTTCGGTGGGTGAATGAATTGCACTAGTGGCTCAAAAATTTGCAACGATCCTTTTCATTTGGTCTTATTTACTACAAAACCCAATCTGCGTACAGCCCGGAAATGTTTTTTGTTAAAAATGCTTAAATCCTGTTTCTTATATCGCTCAAAAGACTCGGGTTTTCGAATAATGTCAGCCAAAGAATCGATATTCATTTTTTCCAGGTCCAATCCCAAAAAATGGGCCAATCTTTTGATTTCCTTTTTGGGATTTACACAGAGGCGGTCGTAGTGAATCACGAGAAACCGGTTTCCCAAGAGCTTTTTACCTTCATGGATCGCTCTTCGGTTCGCTTTTATCCAATAGTCAAGTTGTGCGACTGGTAGGTATTTACGGTTTTCGGGTATGTCGATGTGAAAGCGACTACCCCAATAATAAAGCTGCCGTCTGTTATTACTATATGCCATGTCCAACCCATTCCGTATGACAAGAATATATTTAAGCGAATCGAAGTATTCTTTCAGAGATTTTAAATAGAGATGGGTCGTCGGGTTTTTAAACCCCCATCCGACATAGGAAGCGTAATCGATTTTCTTGGAATGGAGCATCTTTTTTTCACATTGCCTTAGGAGAATTCGATGCCTCTTCTGGGGTATACGTTTAAAATCCTTTCCATTCAGCAATTTATTATCATTCTTTTTCAGACGGTCCGGGTTACGGGACTCTGCCACTCCCATGTAAAATCCCAATTTTTTTACCAATTCCGCTACCACTCTTGTTCCGCTTCCCCCCACCCCACCGATTACAACGGGTCCTGGTAAACGTTTCACCGAAGCTTTTTGAAGTCGAGCCTTCATTGGATGGTTTAGCCCCTTTCTCTTCGCTTTAACTTATCTTATGTCCTTCGTTTTCGAGTGTTCTGGGTTGATAGTAAAATGTGTACGATTATCGGCATTTATCGTGTGGAAAAATAGGGTCCAATAAATTTTTGGTGTACGTAAATATTTAAATTCTCGAGGGCCTGTCTATTCATTCGAATTTCCTGCGGGAGGGCGAGTGGTGCGATCCGCGAAGGGCTTTTGCACTCATAGAGCACAAGTCTCGCCATGGTCACTTTCGTTCCCCGGTCTCGCTATGCGCTTTTTGCAAACGAAACGGAAGTGACCCTCCCGGCTCGCGACCAAGGTACAGCGGCAGCAGTAGAGGATGGAGAATAAATCATATTTGCTTACTATAAGTGATAAAATATATTAAGGGTAGTTGATTTGAAACAGAAAAAACAGGCTCCCAGGAGTAGGGATTCTGCTTTTACATAAATGCGATTTATTGGCGAACATTAACCGAAATGATCCGGAAGGAGTGTTCATAATGGCAAATATCAAACTGGCGATTATTTATTACAGCTCGACGGGAACCAACTACCGCCTGGCAAAGTGGGCAGAGGAAGGGGCACAGGAAGCGGGAGCCGAGGTGAAAGTGCTAAAAGTACCGGAACTGGCTTCAAAATCGGCAATCGATACCAATCCCGCCTGGAGAGCCCATCTGGAGGAAACAAGAGATGTGCCGACGGTTTCCCTGGATGACCTGGAATGGGCCGATGCCTACATCTTTAGCGTACCGACGCGTTTCGGAAACCTCCCCGCCCAGATGAAACAATTCCTCGATACAACGGGAGGACTGTGGTTTGAAGGAAAACTGGTCAACAAAGTGGTCAGCGCGATGACATCCGCTTCTAATTCTCACGGTGGCCAAGAAGCCACCGTTCAGGCGCTGTATACCACGATGATGCACTGGGGTGCCATTATCGCTGCCCCTGGTTATACCGATCCGTCCGCTTTCACATCCGGCGGAAATCCGTACGGGACTAGCGTGACAGTGGACCAGGACGGTAATATGAAGGAAGAAGTCGAGGAAGCGGTTAAGCATCAGGCCAAACGGACAGTGACCGTTGCGGAGTGGATCCAAAAGGGACAACAGTGAAAAAGCGGAGAGCCGATCAAGAAAAGCCCGCTACGTTTCTTCCGGACCGGAACCCGCGGCCAAACGAACAGCAAGTTGGTCGCTAATCGGTCGGGTCCTGGGGATACTCCGCAGGGCGGTCGGTTAAAGGGATAAGATGTTTGTCAGCAGCTTCAGCCCGACTTTAACGAAGTCGGGCTTTTGTTATGGTGGTGTGTACGGCATGGGCTCGTTCTATAGGGTAAAAGTTTCGAGCGTGAAGGCAGTGCTCTTCCACGATAGATTGGATGTGGCTGCCTGCCGAGCTTTCCAGCTAGTGCCCCTTCTACCAATATCGATCGTGTTTACGTGGAGGGAGGCTTGGTTTTCCGGCGGAGTCGACTCTGCCACGCATGGAGCGAAGACGGAAAATCAAGCCAAGACCGACTTGTCCGTGTAAAGGCCAAGAAAAACAGATCGAAGTTACTTGAAGGGGCACTAGTCAGCGATCGCGAAGGCTTGGAGAATTTGGATAAACTGAATTAGGAAATGGTTGCTTATAAGGGGTTAAATAACCGAAAGAGAAAAATAGAATACGATATGAGGTACGAGAAGGAACGGGTACGGATAGGGGATATCGGCGGACGCTGTGTGACCACACTTATACAGTGAGAATTCGAAAGCGGGTGAAAATGCTGGAACGAAAGATCATACGGAATAAAAGGGTGATCTGAGACCCAGCAGATAAGTGCGGATTCTTTCCAATCGATGAACCATCGACGGGAGTGCTCAATAGGATAACATAGTCACTCATACCCGGAGGAGGGAGGAAAGGGATGCGCTTATTGTATATATCCTCTGGAAAGGACTCGCTTTCACATTTGGATCCCAATTTTATTCATACATTTAAAATGCTGGAGAGACGATTGAAAAACTTTCGTTTTGCCTTTTTCCTTCGAGAGCGAGGCTCTTTTCGGAACTTGAAGCGGCAAGTTCGCTTGTTTAAACCGGATATTATCTTGGTTTTGCGCGGATCTTTACCCCCTTATGCAATTAAACAATTACGCAAGATCAGTCAAGCACAAATCGGTTTATGGGAAGTGGACGACCCGTACAATTTCCGCAATCACATCAAGAAGTTGCCTCCGTACCATTTCATGATCACGCAGGACTCCAGTTGCGTTTCCTACTACCGGCGGTTGAAAAAAACTTGTCTTCACCTGCCGTTGGCGGTCAATCCTAATCTGTATCACCCTTTTAAGGTTCCGAAGGAGTATCAATACGATATTTGTTTTATCGGAAGCGCGTTACCGATTCGGTTGAAGTACTTCGACGAACTGACGCCTTTTCTTTTGAAAAAAAACTTCATTATCATCGGCCAATGGTGGGAACAACTGAAGAATTACAATAAATTGAAGCCCCATATCATCAACCGAACCATCCCGCCTTCGGAGGTGGCCAAGTATTACAACGGGGCGAAGATCGTTCTCAACATTCATCGAACGCCTAACGATATCAACCAAAACCATCTGAATATTCCCGCTTATACTCCCAATAACCGTACGTTTGATATTGCCGCCTGCCGGGCGTTCCAATTGATCAGTCGTCGACGGGACTTGAAGAAGTTTTATGAGTTGGATGAAGAAATCATCTCGTTTAAGAGGTTGAGGGACTTGAAGCAGAAGATCGAATACTATTTGGACCATGATGAAGAACGAAACCGGATTGCTTCACAAGCTTATGAACGTACGATGAAAGATCATACCTACTCGGTCCGGCTGCGTTATCTGATTCACCTTTTGGAAAAGAGGATACTCGGGAAGAAGGGAGCGAACCGTTAAAAGCTTCGTCCTTGAGCACCCGCATATTCGATTTACCGTAATGGGGCCTAAAGAAGGGAAGGTAAGTATGCGACTGTTATACATCTCTTCCGGGAAAAAAACGCTATCGGATTTAAATCCTAATATGATCCATGCTTTTAAACAATTGGAGAAAAAGAGTGACCGTTTTCGTTTTGCGTCCTTTCTCTTGTTGCGGCAACCTGTCAAAAAATTGATTAAGAAAATTCGATCCTTTCAACCGGACATCATTCTGGTGTTTGGTCACGATAACCATGTCGTTTTTCCCCACCTGAAAAATATCGGTGTTCCGGTTGGACTGTGGGTGGTGAATGATCCTTATAATCTGAGTAATTACGATTGGAAAGCACGCTTATACGATTTTGTGATCACACAGGAATCCAGTTGTGTATCTTATTATCAAAAGATGGGGAAACCCTGTATTCATTCCCCTCTGGCCGCCGACCCACGAAAATACCGTCCGATGAATGTACCCGCAAAGTATCGCTCCGATATTTGTTTTGTCGGAAACGGCTGGCCGGCCCGCGTCGATTTTTTTAATCGGCTGACTCCCTTTCTTCGCCGGAAACAATTTATTCTCATCGGTGAACGATGGAATCGCCTGACCCAATATCAGAAAATGAAGTCGCACATCCTAAAAACCACGATTCCGCCATCGGAAACGGCAAAATACTATAACGGGGCCAAGATCGTTCTCAATATCCACCGTTCCTATAATGATGGTAATAAAAACCCGCTCAACCTTCCGGCCCACACTCCTAATAACCGTACTTTCGATATTGCCGCTTGTCGGGCGTTTCAACTTTTGGATTACCGACGGGATTTGGGACGTTTTTATAAAATAGGGGAAGAGATCGTTTGTTTTAAAGGAATGAACGATCTAAAGAAAAAGATCGATTACTATCTCATACATGAAGCAGAGCGAAAAAAGATTGCTTCACGGTCATACCACCGTACTCTTAAGGAACATAGTTACACAGCGAGGCTGCGCATTCTCCTTGAGGAGTTGGAAACGCATGTCGTCAAGCGAAATCGATGACAGGAAACAGCAAGAGGGGGATTGATCATTGATGGCCCATATAAAACCGAAAGCGATCATCATACTGGGAATGCACCGGAGCGGAACCTCTACCATCACCCGGGCGATCAATATACTGGGAGCCGACATCGGAAATCGTTCGGAGCTGTTGCCGCCGGGAAAATCGAATCCGAAAGGGTTTTGGGAGCATCTCGGGATCCTTCGTGTCCATCAACGCATCCTGCGCAGCTTCTCCCGCGGGTGGGCATCCCCCTCCCCCATGCCCCCCAGGTGGTGGGAAGATACCCGTATACGCCCTTTGACCGCCGAGTTGACTAATCTTGTCAAACGAAATTTTTCGAAAAAACCGTTATGGGTTTTTAAAGATCCTCGAACGTGTTTGTTAATCCCCCTGTGGAAAAACATTTTAAAACGCTGCAACATGGATCCTTGTTACCTGATCATTGTAAGAAATCCGTTGGATGTGGCCGCATCGCTAAAGAAAAGAAACAATATTTCGTTGCAGCGGTCCCTTGATCTATGGAGTCTATATACCTTATCGGCACTGAAGGAGACGGAGAATGCAAAACGGGTGATTGTTCGGTATGATCGATTCTTAAACCATTGGAAAACAAGTCTCAAAAAAGCGGCAAAAGAGTTGGAGATCCCTTGGCCGAAAAATCATTCCAAACTCCGGCGTTCGATGAATAACTTTATCGAACCGGGTTTGCAGCATAATAAATCCAGTTTTCAAAAACTGAAGGCAAAAGGGATCCCGCCATTTGTCATCGATACGTATCGTCTTTGTCTTGAGGGAGAAAAATCGCCGGAGTTATTAAAAAGCCCTCGTTTTTCCACCCGGGTAAAAGAGTTGTATTCCCAATTTTTAAAGTCCAAGTGAGAGGAGTTGCAATCACCGCTGGTTTTCTCTCCAACTAGTACTACAGTTGCATTTGTACGAAGAGTGTATAGGAACGTGGGTTGGTCGGGCTGGCAGGCTGTCTTCGATCTCTTGCAAAAAGCGCAAAGGATCGCAGCCATCCCACCACCCTCCCTTCTCACATCTGTGCCTGCTCTTATTAGTACAACTGTAGTACTAGGGCGTGTCTCATAAATCTATAGGGCGAGATCCCCGGGGCGGGATGGCTTTTGGTTCGCCTTTGCACTCACAGAGCACAAGTGTCGCCTAGGTCACTTCGCTCCCGGTCTCGCTATGTGCTTTTTGCAACGAAGCGAAGACAGCCATACCGCCCCTCCCTTCTGCTCACGAAAGATTGAATGACCAGACAGGCCCTAATGGAGCTTCTACATGGACAGTTCATCAGTCGGGACTTTCGGTGATGTTGATTTTCTACCCACCTAGATAAATGATGGGTTTATATCAGCACTCCCGTAGCGTGATAAGGGAAAGGGTCGTGGAGGTGAATGATATTGTTTCCCATTCGATTGGGACGATTAGCCTCTTTGGTCGGCGGGCGGTTGTTGAGGGGAAATCCACAGATACCAGTCAAGCACGCCGTGTTCGACGATGCCCGCTATCTGCGGGAGGGGACGGTCCTATTTCTTAAACCGAGACTCATACAGGCTCAACGATGGAAACTTCGGACTAAAAAAAGCGCTGGGGTGATCATCCGGCGCGGGTCAACCAACCGTATTCCTCCTCCCCACGCTGTTATCGCAGTTCCAGACGTAAATCAGGCGATTCGGACTTTTGTCCGGTGGCTGCGCTCCAAGTCCAAGGCTGTTTTTATCGGGGTTACTGGGAGTACCGGCAAAACGACGACGAAAGAAATGATCACATCCGTTTTAATGCAAAAATATCGGACGTTGAAATCTTACGACAATAACAACGTAGCCCAAGCCCTTCCTTCAAATCTCGTACGGTTGAGTCCCTTTCACCAAGTAGTTGTGCTGGAAATGGGCATGGCCTGCTTGGGGAACATCCGTAAGCATTGTATGCTTACGAAACCCTCGATCGGTGTGGTAACCAATGTTGGTGAAGCTCACGTCGGTAGTCTAGGAAACTCTTTAGAAAATGTGGTTCAGGCCAAACAGGAGTTAGTGGACGGGCTCCGGCCCGGCGGGGTGCTGATCCTTAACGCCGACGACCCCGGCTCCAAACGGTTAAATACCGCTCGATTCCGAGGGAAGATCCTTCGCTTTGGGGTAAAGAATCCGGCGACGGTACGAGGAAAAGACATCCAGTTCACGCGAGACGGGATGTCCTTCCGAGTCAAGGGAGTCTCCTACCAGATCCCCATCTGGGGGAAACATAATGTCTATAATGCGCTGGCTGCCATCGCCGTAGCCGAACATCTCGGAATTCCCGCTCCCTTTGTCCAAAAAGGGCTGAGGAACTTTTCGGTTCCCTCTATGCGTCTGCAACGGATCAAGGGGATTGGAAACCGCTTGTTGATCAACGACACGTACAACGCCAATCCCACCGCGATGATTGCCGGATTGAGCGTGTTAAAAAATGTCGCCGGGAAATCCCACAGCGTTGCGGTGCTGGGGGATATGCATGACTTGGGCAAGTTCTCCCTGCAAGGCCACCGGCGGGTGGGAAAGAGAGTAGCCAAGTTAAATCCCTCCGCCCTCATCACTGTAGGACCCCGGTCAGTACAGATCGCCAAGGAGGCGGCTGCAGCAGGCTACCACGGCAACATTCGCTCCCTTCCCAACAACCCGGAGGTGGTGGCAGCTTATATTCAAGGAAATGTTCCTGCCGGAGCGATTCTCTACTTTAAGGCTTCACGAAGGATGGCACTAGAGAAAGTGGTGAACAAGCTTCGTTCCCGCTAAAGGAAACCAAGGAACGGGTTATCCAGCTTGATGACAAACATACAGGGATGGTGAGAAAACCACCCCGACCGTCCCGTGATGGGTTTGTCAGCAGCCTCGGGTTATCCTTCTTTTTCGACACCAGTCGAAGGGGGTTCATTCGCGGGCATCCACTTTCTCCACCAGCAAGCGGGTGACACTTCGCTGGTCGATTTCCTCGACGGTGAACAGAAACCCGCCGTAATGAACTTCATCTCCCACTTCGGGCACCTCCTGAAGCCGGGAGAATACCCAACCGCCGATGGTGTCATTGTCGGGGTCTTCGATGTCGGTTCCAAAGTAGTCATTTACTTCCTCGATCAAAAGACGGGCGTCAATGGATGTTTGACGCCCATTTTTTTGAAAGAACGGCCGTTCGTCGTCAAACTCGTCCTGAATTTCCCCGAAAATCTCCTCGATAATGTCTTCCGTTGTGACAAGACCGGCAGTGCCGCCGTATTCATCCACCACAATCGCCACTTCCTGCCTCTTTTTCTGGAGAATCCTCAGCACTTCCATGATCTCCATCGTTTCCGGCACTTGGACTGCGGGACGGGCCAGTTCCTCAAGGTTGGGATTTTTCCCGTCGAGCATCCGTTCGTAGACGTGGCGGATGTGAATGATTCCCACGATATAGTCTTTATCTTCGTGACACAGTGGAAAACGCGTATGGCGGGAAGCCTTGATCGTCTCCAGGTTCTCATGAAATGAATCGTCTGTATATAGGCAGATCATATCGACCCGGGGAACCATGATTTCTCTGGCCATCCGGTCGGAGAACTCAAAGATGTTGTCAAACAGGGAGAGTTCGGTCTGATCGATGATTCCGCTTTTATGGCTTTGCGCCACCAGCATGCGGATCTCTTCTTCAGTATGGGCTTGTTGGTGTTCGGGGGCCATTTCGCCCACGCCCACCCAACGCAGGATCTGGTTGGCTGCACGATTGAGTACATAGATGAATGGATAGAAGACTTTGTAAAACCAATCCAACGGTGTGGCTGTCCACAAAGTGGTGGGTTCCGCCCGCCGAATCGCCAGGGATTTGGGGACAATCTCCCCCAACACAATATGGAGGAACGTAATGATGCCAAAGGCGATGGCAAAGGAAAGCGTAGAGATCAACCATCCCGGCACGACGAAAGGGAGCGTTTCCAAAAGCGGTTCCACAATCAAGTGTGCCACAGCCGGCTCTCCGATCCACCCGAGTCCAAGGGAGGCCAATGTAATGCCCAGTTGGGTGGCGGACAGGTAGGAGTCCATCTGTCTAATCACGTGATCGGCTACTTTTGCCTTGCGGTTGCCTTCTTCCTTCAGTTTGGTGATCCGTGTTGCGCGGGCTTTGACGATGGCAAATTCCGAGGCAACGAAAAAGCCGTTTAAAAACACGAGGAAGATCACTAAAAATAGATTCCAGGCGATCACGACAAAACTGTTCAAGGTGTAAACGCCCTCCCGAAAAGTTAGGTTTGAATGACGGAGATCCTCATAGAAGGCTCGTATCCATCTGTTTGAACTTTCCTTTATCCAAGTGATTGGGACCTGTCAGGGCATTCCATTTTTCAGTATCCCCACATAAAGTCATAAAAAAATCCCCTTTGCAGGGGATGGAAAGGATGCTTTTAAAGTAAGTATTGAAGGAATAATGTTGCAAAGCCAAAGTAGACCAGCAGGGAGAACACATCGTTCAAGGTGGTGATCAACGGACCGGAAGCAACGGTGGGGTCCACTTTCAGAAGGTGAAGAATCAAAGGGATCAGTGTGCCTGCCAATGTCCCGATAATCAGTGTAAGGAGCATGGAGCCGCCCACCACTAATCCCAGATAAAGATTACCCAGGAACAAGGTGACGATGCCAATGATCAGGAGGCTGCAGACAAACCCGATGATGACCCCCACCACCCCTTCCTGACGCATAATCTGCCAGTAGCGATCCCGCGTTAATTGTCCATTGGCCAACCCGCGGATCACCAATGCGAGGGATTGCGTACCGGTGTTGCCGGTCATTCCCGCGATCATAGGCATAAAGAACGCCAAGGCGGCTACTTTATCGATGGTTTCCTCAAAGGTGCTGAGGATGGAAGCCGTTAACATTCCGATCAAGAGCAGCAGCAACAACCACGGGATGCGACGCCGAGCCGAGGCGAAGGGGTGGGTAATGACATCCATTTCCGTCTGTCCAACGGCGGACAATTTGGCGATATCCTCCTGGGCTTCCTCAATCAATACATCGATCACATCGTCGACAGTGATAATTCCCAAGAGCCGTTTTTCGTCATCCACGACAGGGATGGCCAGGAAGTCGTATCGTTCCATGATACGGGCGACTTCTTCCTGATCCATTTCCACAGGTACGGAGATAATCCGTTCATACATAATGTCCGTGATTGGGGTGTGGGGCTGCGCAATGAGGAGTTCACGCAAAGAGACGACTCCCACCAATCGGTCATCGGCATCGATGACATAGACATAGTAGACGGTTTCAGCCGTGGGAGCTTCTCGTCGCAGATACTGGATTACTTCTTCCACCGTGTAGGTATCGTAGACGCTGACGTATTCCAACGTCATTTTCCCGCCGGCGGTGTCTTCGGGATAATGGAGGAGGGCGCGCACTTTGTCCGCCTCGTCCCGTTCCATCGATTTAAGCAGGGTTTGAACGTTGCTCTCTTCCATCTCCCCGAATAAATCGGCAGCATCATCCGAAGACATACGATTCAACACGCGGGATGTTTTTTCGGCACTGAGGTTGGTGAGGATTTCTTGTTGATCTTCGGCATCCATCTCTTCCAGCAGTTCTGCGATTTCTTCGGCGTACAACATGCCGAGAAAATGAGAGCGGTATACGCCTTCCAGCTGGAAAAAGATTTGCCCCACATCATAGGGCTGCAGTTCATCGATCAGCGGGCGCAGAAACTTACGTTCCCGTTTTTGCAGTGCCAGTTTGATCTGATCCAAATCGATTTCATGTCTCCGTTCTTGAACGGACAAAAGTTCCTCCTCCTTTCAGCACCGGGTTTCAACCTTTCTCATCATAACAGAATCCCATTGGGGTTGGAAATGGGGACCAACTCGGAATGAGGACCGCTTCTATCTCCATATATTGTAATGATTTCATTGTGAAAGGAGCGACATTCATGTGGAGACAACAAAGATGGATTTCACCGCAGGAATGGTGGACACCGTCTCCGTACCACGGGCACTTCCCTGGGTCCCCTATTCATGAATGGGATTATGGAACCTACTACGGTTATCCATGGGCGACTGGTCCCGGATCTCCCCCTCAATTGCGAAGAGTTGGAATGGGAGAACCTGTTCCCCGGAATGCCGAGGCAACGGGAAGAAAGATGCCGCCAGATCCATTTAGGAAGGATAGGAGGGATGAGTGGAGTTTGGAGAGAGCGGGGTCGGCACCGGTATCCCGATCCGGAGAGGTTGAGGACGTCTCCCCTATTTGGGAATCCCCAGAATCTCCGGAGTCTCCCTGGCTGCGGGAATAACAGGAACATGGTACCAACCGGTAGAGGAAGGGTGAAACGGCTGATCGGGTATACTATCGGGTGGCCATGTTTGGCCGTGAGGAGGGTTAAAGATGCGCATTCCGGAAATCGGAACCCCCCGGAGGGAGCCGGAAATCACGACTCCCCGGGAACCGATCACGACCGCCCCGGAACAACCGGATCGGGGCGGAGAACCCGAGCGGGAGTCCCGCCCGGACAAGGAACGGAAATACGCCTGACCCCATCCGGTTCAATGGTCACAAAGAAAATTCCCGCCTTCTGGGCGGGGATTTTCGTTACAAAAAGAAGGGGTTCCGTTTAGCGATCGGGACGGTTGGGGGTGGAATCGGAACGCTGTAGATGGATGGTGACCGGTTTTTCCCGTTCCGATTCAAACGATACCACTTCCAAGGGGTATGTAAGGGCTTGTGTCACCATCATACCCGATTTCGGACCCACTTCTCGGGCGTACACATGCACTTCATCCCCCTGCCGGGTGACTTCCTCCACTTCCACATAATATCCGCCGGTACGTCGTTCTCCCAAAGCGATAATGACAAATTGCCGTCCATCATGATGCACCGTCGTTTTCCCGCCTTGGGCACGGGTGCGGAGCGATTGTACCTCCTCCTTGACTACAGAGGGGAGTTGCTCCATCTGTTCCGATTGAATGGATAAGGAGGAGGTACTCGGCTCATCCGTGGAGTCGGTCTCGTCGTCATCTGTCTCCACTTCTTTCATGTTCAACCGGATATCCACTTCCTCTTTTGTCTGGATGGAGATTACCGCCGTGGGTGTGGTGAGGGCTTGAATAACCATGCTGTCCTCCGGTGGCGGCACCTCCTCCGCGTGGATGTTCACCCGGCTATCTTCTTGCACGACCTGGTTGACACGAATCGTATAGCCTCCCGTCGGTTTTTGGGGAGTAGCGATGACCACAAACAGGGTGTCATCGTGTTTCACCTCAGCATGGACGGGTTTCTCCGGGGGTTTTTCCTCCCATTCTTCCTTTTTCGCTCGGACGGGCTCAGGAAGATCTCCTTCCCGTTCGTTTTGAAAAGCGACAGGACCATCCTTTTCCAAATCCGGTCCGCCGGCACCGGATTCTCCGCCGTCGCCATCCGACATCGGGGTGCCGCAACCGGTTACTCCCCACAAAAACAGAACTCCTATCATCATGCATTTCACCTGCCGCAGGATCATGGTTATCCGGCCTCCTTTGGTTGTTCAACCTATGGACGGAGGCACGGGCAAAAAAGTTGCAATATTTTTGGAGACCTCCATTTTCCAATATCTTATCACAGTTGGGATCAACCGGTCATGTTTCCAGCGATTTTGCGGAAGAATGGTAAGGAAGAGGGATGATCATTTCCAAAATCCTTTACTTATCCAGATTGCCAGGGAGGGTGGTTTGTGTGCAGTTTCAACCGGATGCTCCTCTTATTGTGGAAGGGATGGGTCGTGTCCTGTTGGAAGAGGATCATCTTCGTGCAGAAGAGGTTCGAATGGGGTTGGCTGCGTTTGCTCACCAAGTGAAAACACCAGAAGGGATGCACACCTTCCGCCTGACTCCGTTATCGTTATGGAATGCGGCAGCTTCGGGCTGGACCGCGGGCAAGATTGTATCCTTTCTGCGTGAGAACAGCCAATGGGGGGTGCCCCGCTCCCTGGAAGAAGAGATTGAAGAAACCATGGAACGGTATGGGTTATTTCGCCTGGAGACCCATCCCTCCGGTTCCCTTTTATTGATATGTGAGGATCCGGAGCGCATTCGTTGGGTGGCCGATCATCATATCGTCGGGGAGCGTTTGGTTTGGGTGGATCAACACCGGCTTCGAGTCGATCCCGTCGATCGGGGATGGATCAAAGAGGAGATGATGCGTCTAGGATATCCGGTGGCAGATGGTGCCGGATACGAGGAAGGGGAGCCCCTCACGATCCGTTTACGGGATCGGTTGGCGGATGGCGAGCCGTTTCGGTTGCGCGATTATCAGAAACAGGCGGTAGAGGTTTTCAATCGACACGAATCCGGTGTATTGGTTCTGCCCTGCGGAGCAGGAAAAACGGTGATTGGATTGGCGGCCCTTGCTCAGGTGGGACGGGCCACCCTGATCCTGACCCCCAATGCGACATCGGTACAGCAGTGGATAAGGGAAATAACGGAGAAGACGGATCTTTCCCCAGATGACGTGGGGGAATACACGGCAAAACGAAAAAATGTACGTCCGATCACCGTGGCCACCTACCAAATCTTAACCCATCGTGACGGCCAGGACGGCACCTTTACTCATTTGGATCTGTTTGATCGGAGGGATTGGGGATTCATCATTTATGATGAAGTTCACCTGTTGCCGGCACCGGTTTTTCGTGCCACTGCCGAACTGCAAGCCCGTCGTCGCCTCGGTTTAACCGCAACATTGGTACGGGAGGATGGACGGGAAGGGGATGTCTTCACTCTGATCGGTCCCAAGCGGTTTGAGATGCCATGGAAATGGATGGAACAGCACGGGTGGATCGCCAAGGCGGAATGTGTCGAAGTCCGTGTTTCCATGGGTGATCATCGCTATCAAGCATACCGGGAGGCCAAACGGCAGCACCGGTATCGAATTGCCGCCGAAAATCCGAATAAATTGGATGTACTGGAGCATTTGGTATCCCTTCATGGGGGAAAGCAAGTTCTGGTGATCGGCCAATATTTATCCCAATTGCAGCTGATTGCCGAACGGCTGCGAGCTCCACTGATAACAGGAAGCACTCCTCAGGGAGAGCGGGAGTCCTTGTACCGGGCTTTCCGTGAAGGGGAGATTGGTGTTTTGGTGGTCTCCAAGGTGGCCAATTTTGCTGTCGATCTGCCCGATACCAAGGCCGCAATCCAGGTTTCCGGAACGTTTGGTTCACGCCAAGAGGAGGCACAGCGGCTGGGGCGCATTCTGCGCCCCAAAGAGGGAGAGAATCGGGCTTCCTTTTACAACATTGTGACCCGAAACACGGTGGATCAGGAATATGCATGGAACCGGAGGCGATTTTTAGTGGAACAAGGATACCGGTATCGATGGGTGGATGCGGAACAGTGGAATTGATTCGACATCGACCGACATGGAAAGAGTGCCTGCAGGCGCTGCCTGCTGAAGTGACAGCATTTTGGGCCGGCCAGTTGGGGCGGGATCAAGTGAAAGGGACGGCCGCTGTCATAAGTGAATGGAGGAAAAGACTCATTGAAGGCCCAGCCGGATTAAGCGGCTGGGAGCAAAAAGCGATGGATTTTCTCATCTGGCAGGTGGGAGAGGAAGGGCTGCCGGAGTCGAAGGTGAGCGAGTCGGCCTCCTGTGTGGGACTTTCTCCCGCTCGGTTACGGGTGGGTTTGTCGTTGTTGGCGGGTCGGGGATTGGTTTTTCGATTGCGCCTTCCAGGCGGAGAGCGAATGTTTTGGTGTCCCCGAGAGGTGAGAGAAGCGGTTTTGTCGTCAAAGGTCACTCCCTGTCCTCTTCCCGGTACAGATATTTCTGGAGAAAATCGGTTGTCTGGAATATGGGATCATTTATTTCTCTTTTTGGTCATGATCGACCGGGAAGGGTTGCCCCTTACTAAAGAACGACAGTTGCCCCGAAAAATTGAACGGAAATGGGCAGCGGATTTGGAACTGGATTCCGACGGTTTACAGGGATCGTATTGGGATGACGGCAGCGGGAATGCCGCTTTTCTGCTGCTGATGGAACTGGCTGATCGGCTGAATTTGATCGCATTTGAACCGGGCCGGGTGAAGTTGCGCCGTAAAGGGGTGGCCCGCTGGTTATTGCAATCCTGGTCGATTCGTTTGGACGAGTTGTGGGCTCAGGTAGAGCAAGCTTTTCTCTCGCGACACCCCCGTCAGCATCCCCTGTGGTGGTGGCTGCAACGGCAAAGCGGACCAAATTGGTATGAATGGGAAGAAACCGTCACGGTCGCCTGGCAAGACTTGTCGGTAAAGGGCAGCAGTCCCTCAGTACGGGGAGAAGTGGCGGATGTATTGAAAGAATGGCTGGCGGCTCTAACCTGGATGGGATGGACGGAGCAAGTCGGAAGAGAAGGAAGAACATGGTGGCGATGGTCCCCTTGGGTGCCGTTATTAAAGCAGGGTTCAAAAGGATGGAAGGGCAGAGTGCAACCGGATGGAGAGGTACTTCTTCCTCCCGGTACCCCGCTTGATCGTCGTTGGCGGCTGGCCCAGTTTGCCGATTATATGGGCGGCGATCCTCTTGTCCATTATCTGTTGACGCCGGAATCGGTGCAGCAAGGAGCGACCAAGGGGCTTACCACAGTGGCAATGACAGCGGAATTGGAGGAATTGACAGGACGGACGTTGCCGCCGATGGTGGCGGAATCGATCCGGGAGTGGGGAGAGCGGCAGGGTGCCCGCTTGGAAGCGGTCTGGCTGGCAGAATTGGCGGAAGAGGGCTGGGCAGATGAATGGACACAATGTTTAAGCGAACACCCGGATTGGGGACGCGTGGTGAGCAGGCGAATCTTTGCTCTTCAAGAGGAAGGGGCAAAAGCGTTCAAACGATGGGTGGCTAAGCAGGGGATTCCTCTTGCGCAGGAACACGAAGGAAGCCCAGTCTGGTGGAAAGAATTAGATGAAGTTCAAGATCGATGGGAGGAGGGAGAATCGTTGGCCGCCTGGAAGGTGGAACGGCCGGATTTCCGTCCGGAAACGGCCATACCAGGCTGGTCTTCCCTGCCGCGGATGTGGACCGATTCTCTTCGGCCATACCATGAGTCCACACTGCGGGAAGTGTTTCGACAGGCGTCCCGGTTGGAATTGGATGTGTCCTGGTCCGGGCCGGATGGCCGGGTTCACCGGATCACCCCCACTTCTGTTGCCGCTGAAGGGCAGGAATGGATGGTACGGGGAAAAGGGGAGGACGGGGCCGAGCGATCCGTTCCCCTGTCGGGAGTGAGTCAAGTGGGAATTCTCCCCCCATGGAAAGAATGAAGGGACAAAATGAAACGGGTCGATTCAAGGGGGTGTTTGGTTATGGTTTTTATTGGAGGATCGGTGTTGACAAGGCTGCGCACCTGCCTGGCCCCTTTTGTTCCCCGGTCTTGCCATGGCTCTTGACGATCACACGGAATCGGACACACGCTTGAAATATGGTATGATGGACAGGGGAGGGATACCCATGAACACGTTGGATATGTCAGAGATTCTATTGGAGGCCTATCAGCTGGCCGATCATATAAATGAATGCAAAGAAGTGAAGCAATACTTGGAACTGAAACAACGGATCGAGAAAGATGATGAAGCGCAACGCTTGATTGCAGGCTTCAGACGTAAAAAAGATCGGTTTGAAGAGGCGCAGCGGTTCGGCCATTTTCACCCCGACTATCATGCCGCTAAAAAAGAAGCGGAAGCGTTTTTAAAGGAGATGGAGAAACACCCCTTGATCGGTCGGTACCTGGAAGCGGAAGAGCAGGTGGACCGTTTGCTGTCAGAAGTGAGCCGGACACTTGCCCAGGCGGTATCCGATTCGATCAAGGTGCCGATCAACGATCCCCGTGAATTGCGTCAAGCCAATCTCAACCGGCGAAAAGGCTGTGGTTAACCGATCTCTCCAGGTCGGTTTTTTTGTACATGCCAGTCTATTCGCCGTGTTCACTCTCGTTGCCGGGTCTCACTGTGTCGGTATCCTCGAAGGAGGATACAGTCCATGCATTGGTTTCCACAACAAAAACTCTTTTCATCCGGCACGCGAAAATGGATGCGGTAAACGTCGCGCTCTTGGGATCGGCGAACATATCGACATTCAAAAGAGACTTCGGTATCTTTGATTAGAGGCGTGATAAGCCGCTTCATTCGTTCTCCCCAGTGTAGGCCGGAAGGAGAGAAATAGAAAAAATCAACACCTGCATGGACCCGGTGCATCACTTTCTGACAGTCGGATTCTTTTTTCAAAAGATCCAGTAACCGATGGACGAACGCCTCCATCGAACCTCCTCCTTCTGATGGACAGGGACTGTCTTGTTTGATTTATAGATGGAACTTTGTTACCATAGATTAGGAAGAGAGAGTCGATCCATCGACGTGCCCCTGGCAGAACTATGTGGCAAAGGAGATACGACACATGTCTAGCGAGATCGCGGAACGGCTCGGGTTGGCTGTTTGGGTGAAAGATCTCAAGGCGGCGCGTTCATTGGGACGCATAGGCAACATCCATTATGTTTCCAAACGGTTGAAATATGTCTTTATGTATATTGACGGACGAAAAGCGGATCAGATGATCCGACGAATCGAGCGTATGCATTTTGTCTCACGTGTGGAACGTTCACTGCGTCGGGAGCTGGCGACGGAGTTCAACCAACCATCCCCATAGGGGAATTGTAACGGCAATGTTGCTGCCTGGTACTGGTGCAAGGCAGCTTTTTTTGGTTTTATATTTCGTTAAACTAAATACTTGGTACCAGAAAATGAAGGGGATGACAAGGTAAAGCGATGGAAACCTGGAGACGTAATTTGTACATTTTGATGGTATCACAGTTTTTGGTCATGGGGGCCATGACCATGATTATCCCCTTTTTACCCTTGTATCTCAAGGAGATGGGGGTGACAGATCCGGCACAGGCTCAAATATGGTCCGGTGTAATTTTTGGAATCAACTTTTTGTCCGCATTTGTGATGGCTCCTGTTTGGGGGAGTCTGGCTGACAAGGTGGGGCGCAAGATCATGGTGTTGCGTTCGGGAGTCGGCATGGCCATCGTGATATTCCTGACGGGATTGGCGACAAGCCCGGTTCAGTTGTTGCTGTTGCGATTGTTAAACGGAACGGTGTCCGGATTCATTCCCGCCTCCATCTCTCTCACCGCAACCAACACGCCCAAGGAGAAGGCGGGTTATGCGCTTGGCATGCTGCAATCCGGTGCAGTGGCAGGGAGCATCCTGGGCCCCTTCATCGGTGGAGCAATGGCTGAAATTGTTGGGTTCCGCATGATTTTTTTCTTGACCAGTGTGATTATCGGTTTGGCAACACTGGTCGTCTTACTGATGGTGAAAGAAGAGGTGAAGCCGGATCCGTCACAGAAAAGAGGAGGGTTTTTTGCGGAAGGATCCTTTATTTTGCATCAGAGACCGCTTCTGTTCCTTTTTTCCGTCGGCTTTCTGTTGCAGTTTGCGATGTTGGCCCCTATGCCCCAAATGCCTCTGTTTGTGGATCAGTTGGGTGCTCCCGGCGGATATGTGGCTTTTTTTGCAGGACTGGTTACGGCCGTCACCGGTTTAGCCAATATGCTGTCTTCTCCGCAACTGGGTAAGTGGGGGGATCGGTTCGGGTCGGAGCGGGTTCTGTTTTTTGCCATGATCGGAGCGGCCATCTTCTCTATCCCCCATGCGTGGGTGCAATCGGTTTGGCAGTTGCTGATTTTGCGCTTCTTATTAGGGCTGTGCGTCGGGGGACTGCTTCCTTCCTTGAACGCCCTTATCCGTAAAAATGCTCCTGTCGGTAAAGAGAGCACGGCATATGGGTACAGCACCAGTGCCGTCTTTCTCGGCAATATGTTGGGACCCGTCACCGGCGGCTTTCTTTCCGGCATCATCGGGATTCGGGGGCTGTTTCTACTGACGGGTGCCATGCTGCTCATCGGAGCCTGGTGGCTGAAGGGAAGTCAATCCAGGGTTTCTTCCCCCAAGCGATCCCCTGTTTCTCAAAAAGTCTCGTCTGCCCGATAACGATTGGGTATGGGAAAACGAACGGAATGACGTCACCGATGTCCTTCTGTTCGTTTTTATTTAGTAGGAATAGACGATCTCGCCGCATTCCCTCGATTTGATTTCGCTTACGCTCAGATTGGGGACTTTGAGTACAAGTCTGGTCTGTTTCCTGGAAGTTGGTGCGTTTTCATCGTACAATGGGGTCAAAGAAGGACTCCTTCATCAGGGGGACGAGCGAAAAAGGAGCGAATGCGAGTGGGCTTGCTTACAGACTTGAAGCAAAACCTGAAGAAGGGGATTGAGTCCACCAGTCAGCGTTCCAAGAAATTGGTGGACATCAGCCGGTTGACGATCGCCATCAAAGGAAAGAAAGAGGAGGAGGAACGCCTCTACCGCCAGTTGGGATTTGAAGCCTACCATCTGTGGGAACGGAAAGAAAAATGGGAAATAACGGATTCTCTCCGTGCTTCGCTGTCACAGATTCGATCGATCCGCGAAACGATCCAGCGATGGGAACAGGAATTGGAGGAACTGAAGAAACAGGAAGCCAAGGAGCGATTGGAAAAAAAGTCCTCCGAAGGAGGACCGGGAGCTCCAGCGGTCGATACTTCCCCGTCGCAATCGGCTCCACTCCAATCAGAAGGCATCAGTCCGGAGGTGTTGGCTGAACTGGAGGGACAAGCCTTGTTCATTTGTCCTCATTGTACGGAACAAGTGAAAGAAGATGCCGTTATTTGCCCGCATTGCAACAAGCATATGTACCATGACTAAACGGGAAAGGGGTGGTTGAAATGACGTCTTCGGCTATGGAAAATCAGGTAAGGGAAAGGTTGAAACCGCTGGCGAATCAAGCGGTCACTCCCTTGGGAAGGAAGCGCATTCTGGATGGTTTCAACCGTAAAGTAAAGCGGGTCGGCGGGATTGGGCAAGTAGTGGAGAAGTTGAAAGTGTTGTATTATTATTTCCGGGATCCGGAAACCAGTCGGTGGAAAAAAGCGTTGGCTGGAGCGGCTCTGCTATATTTTATTATGCCGATCGATGTCATTCCCGATTATTTGCCGGTTGTAGGGTATGTGGATGATGGAGCGGCGGTGGTTATCGTTTGGCGAGTTTTGTCTAAAGAGTTGGAACGGTTTACAACCCGTTACGCTTCTCTGCCCGATAAATGATAGACTCTCTTCTTTTGCTTGAAGGAATTTGATACAATAATAGGGAATATTGTTGCAGGGTGTCAAAAGGGAAAAATCATTGGAATTTTAAGCGGAGTGAAGAAGGTTTCTTATTCCTTCTGGGAGTTTTTTCAACGTTTCCCGGGGTTTCGTTACCGGAGGGGACCCGGGCTTTTCTTTTCTTGCGGTGGGGACCGGGGGATCCCCGAGATGGTTGGGTAGATAGAAAGGGCATGGGGAAAGGGGCAAAAGGGTAATGGAGCACAAATCCGTGGCGATTACGGTGACAAGCGGAAAAGGCGGCGTCGGAAAGTCGACAACCGTCGCCTCGGTTGGCCTCGCCTTGGCTCAGCTGGGGCGTCAGGTATGTGTGATGGACACCGATATCGGCTTGCGCAAATTGGATTTGATGTTGGGTCTGGAAAATCGGATTGTGTATGACCTGATAGATGTGATTGAGGGAACCAGTAAGCTTCGCCAATCCTTGGTACGTCACAAGGAATATCCCACTCTGGCTTTGCTTCCTGCTGCTCAGACCAGGTACAAGGAAGAAGTGAGCCCTGCTCAGGTTAAGCAGTTGGTGGATGAACTGCGCCCGGAGTTTGAATTTATTCTGATCGACTCCCCGGCCGGCATTGAAGGCGGCTTTCGCAACGCGATCGCACCGGCAGATCGTGCTATTCTGGTTGTTAATCCCGAGATTCCATCGGTGCGGGATTCGGATCGGGTGATCGGCTTATTGGAGTCTGCTGATCTGGAACAGATTGATCTGATCGTCAACCGGGTGCAGCCGGGTATGGTAAAAGACGGCGATATGCTCAGTGTGGAACGGGTCCAAAACCATCTGGCCATTAATTTGTTGGGAATTGTACCGGAAGATAGACGGATCATCCGTTCTTCCAACACGGGGGAACCGGTGGTATTGGACGAAAAATCACTGGCCGGCCGCGCTTTCAACAATATTGCCCGCCGGATTAACGGTGAAGAAGTCCCTTATCTGGACTTAGAGGAAACGAGCCTCATCAATCGGATCAAACGAATCTTTCATATCGCCTGACGAACCGAGGTGAATTCCGTGTCTTTTTTAAATATGTTTGGAAAAGAAAAAGAGCGTCCGACGGCAGCAACTGCGGACGATCGTTTATCCTTGGTACTCAGCTACCAACGATCCGACATTGATGAGCGGAGGCTGAAGCAATTTCAAGCCCGATTGATCGATCTTTGTGACGAATTTGGCTATGATGTGGTGGGACAAGTTGAAATTCGACCACAATCCCGTCCAAAGGACAACACAACGATCTTAAATGCCAGTATCCCGGTAAGACTGCGAGCAAACGCTGACGACGAAGAGAGCGCGGATCTGTAAAATCATCCGCGCTCTTTTTATTTCACCGACCGGCTTCTTTTATCTAAATGGGATTCAAGGAAACGCGCGATCATGGCAGGAAATTCCCGATCATCCTGTAAAGTGAACAAGGCGATGGAGACGCGGGTATGTCCGTACTCTCTCATTAGTCGTATCAGCTGCTTCCTTGTGGAGGCACTCGGTTTTCCATAGCGATTTTCAAACGCTTTTATTACCAGTTCCAATTCCGAAGTCTCGTGTTGTGATGGGATGGTGGCGGACTCTAATGTAGCCGCTGTCTCCGGGTGTGATTCTGTCCATTTCGGTTCTGCTTCAACGGAGATGGAGTGTCCGTTCAGGTTGCGAATGACAGGGCGCTGTAACTGCCACTCTTCCAACTGACGTCTCCTGCGTGGGCGAGATTCTGGTGCACGGCTGAATCGGTCCGGGTATTTACGGCGGAGGGTATAGATCCGTTGGTAGATGGCTCCCTGTGTCCGTTTTAGTTCTTTCTCAAGGTGGGCGATGGCGGAGGAAAGCGATTTTCCTTGTTCCAGAAAGCTGTTGACACGATCAATTACTTGATTTTCTTCTTCCTCAGTCCAGCTGTTTAGCCGTTTATCCTGTCCATTGCCGGAATTCCCTTTCGATAAAAAACGTTCTGGATATTCGGTTCGCAGCTTTCGAACATGAGACATGATTCCGGCAAATCCTCGATTCAATTCGGTTGCTAGTTCTTTTAAGATGTCTCGTTCCCGGATCCCCTCTTGGACGCCCTCGTTCATTTTTTCGATTATTCGTTCATTTTCTTCAAAGGAGTATTTCCCCTTTTTTGTGTCGAACATGCCATCCCTCACCCCATATCGACTTCTTTACCTATTAATATAACAAAAGTTAAATGTCGTTTTCCACCAAAATCTTAGAAAAACTACCCTAAAAATCCCCCATAAAGGTGTGATCATCACCATCTTCCTAAAATCCCGCTCTGATATATCCATATTTATGAACCTTAAAGAAATGATTGGTTGAACCGGGATGGTTATTTTTTCCCTAATTTAGTATATCCATACGTCTAATGGGCGATAAAGATAATATCTTGGTACCGAAAGTTTCCACCCACGGATTTTATCATGGGTTTGGGTTCAGATACGCCTCGACGGGCCAGATCGGCCCGGCGAAATGATCGATACAGCCTGGAAAGGGGCGAGAATACGTGGCACATCTGTCGGTTCAGGAGATCAGTTTATGGTTGACGTCCCGGTTTGGTCGAAGCGTCGGAGGTCAAAAAGAAAAAGATGAGGAACGCCCCCACCAAGATTGGGATGACTTATCCAGGGCGTCATTGGTGATCCTGTGGGGGTTGCTGGTGTATCCGCGGTTGGATCCGGATTGGCGTGAGCGCGATTCGTCGGTGGATTTAAACGAAGTGTACCGCTTGTTCCGGGAACATCTGGGATCGAACGATCAGTGGGAAACATTGATCCGCACACTCCAGCGGCACGACTACATCCGATTCCGACCAGATGATCGGGTGGTTGCGGGAACCCGGTTGTGGACGGCAGTCGATGCTTCTCGGATGTATCCGCTCTTTCGTCGCTCGGTTTTGTACAGAAAAAGGAGTCGGGATCATCAAAAAGATGAAAACTGCTGACCGTTATGGCCGGCAGTTTTATTTCTTTGAATGGGTTTACCGGGGGCTTTAGAGGGGAATGGGTTATTGTAAAGCTCTTTTGCGACACTGTAGGTAGTGCCGGTGGTGCACCTGATTTTTGTGAATGGAGGAGAGCGAATCATGGATCCAATGCTTGAATTGAAGAAGAAATATCAAATGAAAAAAGAAGAATACAGGCAAGCCATCGAGCGGCATGAATTTTTGGAACAGTTGGAGATTCGTCAGGAGATGGAACAACTGAGAAGTCAATGGCATCAACTGAAACAGGCGAACTAACTTGAATAACCCATAAAAACGAGCCCGGCACTCCGATGTGCCGGGCTCGTTTGCACGAACAGTAAATCGTGCTTGCTTCAACGGTTCTTCCGACCGTCAGCGGGAATCCTCCCATTTTTCCGAGTCTAAATGGGGGACGATCCACTCTGGAAATTGGCGGGTTTGTTCCTTCAGCTCCTGACGGATTTGATGGATATCCCGTTTTTTTTGAATGGCTAACGGATCATGAGGATCGCTTGCCAGATGCAGATTCAGTTCCAGCAGAAAAAAGTCCAGTGTTTGAAGCCTTCCCAACAAACGAACATATTCCTCTTTCATAAGTATCACACCCCTTTACGGAAGGGATCTCGTCAACAATGTATGCAGAGGTGTCCATCAGGTGCAACACGGTTTACTTTCAGCTGTAAAAATCGAACTCGTTCATTCCAAAATTTCACTTGAATGGGGTCACCGCCAGCAATGCATCATAAGAGTACCATCTACAAGGAGGTGAATCGCAAATGCAACAGCAACAACGCGAACGTGCTACCAACCAACTGCTGGTTCCTGGTGCCGCTCAAGCCCTGGATCAGCTGAAGTTCGAAATCGCTTCTGAGTTTGGCGTCCAACTGGGCCCTGACACCACTTCTCGTGCCAACGGTTCTGTAGGTGGGGAAATCACGAAACGCTTGGTCTCTCTGGCCGAGCAACAACTGAGCGGTGGCGCTCGCTAAGGCGGCCTCGGTTCAGCGGTGATAAGTTTATAAATCTGGTGTGGAAGGCAGTGGGTACCCCGCTGCCTTCATTTATTGTGTCCATGAAACGAATGGTTCATGGCGACACTTGTGCGGTTAAGTGGAGGAAAAAGGTTCACTCTGTCGAAGTGTTGGGCAAACGACCGAGTGGAGGGATTGCCATGAAATGGACCATTCCCCAACCCTTTAACCTGGTGGATCTCATGGATCGCCATGCCGGATCCGACCGTGTCGCCATCCGGTGGTGCAATGAAACCGGCTTGGAACGGGAAGTGACATACGCAGAATTGAAGACGCTTTCAGAACGGGTAGCCAAGGGGCTGATCGCAGCTGGATTGCAACGGGGGGATCGGATTCTTCTCTTATTGCCGCGCGTACCCGAAGCCTATATCGCTTACATGGGTGCTTTAAAGGCCGGTTTGGTGGTGTTGCCGGGGTCGGAGATGTTGCAGTCTGCCGATATTACCTATCGACTTCAACATGCCGAAGCGGTTGCTGTTATCATGGATGGTTCCATGGTCCCCCGGGTGGATCAAGCGGTCCATGAGGCGCCCGCCGTCCGATGGGGCTGGGTGGTAAACGGTGAAAAAAACGACCGATGGAATGATTTCTACCGATTGGGTGATGGTGCGGAAGGAGTGAACCTTCCGAAAATCAGTGCCGACGATGTGGCTTTTCTCTCTTATACCTCCGGGACAACCGGCGGACCAAAAGGAGTGATTCACCTCCATCGTTGGTCACTCGCCCATCATCGCGTAGCTTCACAACAATGGCTGGATATTCGTGAGGGGGACTGTGTATGGGCCACCGCCGGTCCAGGCTGGGCAAAATGGATTTGGAGCCCGTTTCTTTCCACTTTGGCTAGCGGGGCGACGGCATTGGTATATCAGGGGCGGTTTGATCCGGAAAAGGCTTTAGCGTTGATGGAGGAGAAGCAGGTACAGGTGCTGTGCTGCACACCTACCGAATATCGGATGATGGCAAAGGTAGAGGGGTTAGAGCGGTTCGACCTATCCCATCTTCGCAGTGCGGTAAGTGCGGGTGAACCCTTAAACCGGGAAGTGATTGATACCTTCAGACGCCACTTTCAAGTGGAGGTTCGCGACGGGTATGGACAGACGGAGAACACCCTGTTGGTGGGTACTTTGAAGGATATGAAAGTCAAACCGGGTTCCATGGGCAAACCGACTCCCGGCAATCAAGTGGAAATCATTGATGAAAAGGGAAATCCCGTTTCTGTCGGTGAAGTGGGGAATATCGCTGTTCACAAGGATGCCCCGGCATTGTTTGCCGGTTATTACCGGGATGAGGAACGCACCCGTCATGCCTTCCGCGGGCAGTGGTATCTCACCGGAGATCAGGCCAGGCGGGATGAGGGTGGTTACTTTTGGTTTGAGGGTCGTTCAGACGATATCATCATCAGTTCCGGTTATACCATCGGTCCCTTTGAAGTGGAGGATGCGTTGGTGAAGCATCCCGCTGTGCGGGAATGTGCGGTTGTGGCGAGTCCTGACCCCGTCAGGGGATCCGTGGTAAAAGCGTTTGTCGTCATCAAAACCGGTTACGAAACCAATGAGAGCTTGCGCCGCGACCTGCAATCCCATGTAAAAAAAATAACGGCTCCCTATAAGTATCCCCGTGAGTTGGAATTCATCTCGGAACTACCCAAAACCACCAGTGGGAAAATTCGCCGTGTAGAGCTGAGGCAGTTGGAAAAGGAGCGGAAACGCCGATTCCCTTGAATCCGGGGAAGAGACTGGGGTATAATCTGGGGGAATGCGACGGAAAGGATCGGACAAACCATGCGTATATTTCCCCACGGCAATGTCGTTAACTTTCAGGGGTCCGTTCGCGAGATGACGGCTTCTGAACTGGAAAGGCTGTTGGAGCGGGTCTTGGATGAGGGAACGATTCTGGCTGGGAGTCTCGACCTACAACAATCGGAACTGGTGGTTTATGGACAAGCCATTGGGATTCAGTTAGACGAGGAAGCAGACCGAATCACATTGACGACTCGTACGGAGGACGGAGAGGAGCATACGAATCGGTCTGCCTTCGAGGATCTCCTCATCAGCCACGAAATGCACTTTGATATCGAAGAACCGGAGGGAGAAACGGTTCGTTATACGGTATATTACATGACGTTTTCCGGGGATTCTGCTGCTCCATCCCCGGAAAAGACTTGGTTTTTCGCCGACGAGCAAGCCGTGACCCGTCCTTTGGATTGTGTGGTCGAATTTTGGCGTCAGGCGGGGGAATCGGGACGGGATGCCGACTTTACTTCCAACGGTTGCAGTGTTCCGGCCTCGTTCAAACGTGATATACAGAAGGATTGCTAATGCTCCATCGGTAACTTTAATCGATTTTCTTATCTCTTACACTGAGAGGTTAGTCGGCTTGGTTTTCCCCCTTTGATCCCCAATGGACTCGCAGAGCACAAGTCTCGCCTGGACTGTTTTTCTCAGGTTTCGCCATGCCCTAAACTTTGTTCCCAGGTTTTGCTTGGCAAGTCACGTGCAGGACTTCAAGCCTCCCTCTAAAAAAACGATCGATATTTGTAACAAGGGGTACGGATCGGGAGGCGGCGTCAGGCGGTTGGTTGTACTGTTGACGAATGCCGTCAACAGTTTTTTTCTGCCGGAGGAGGGAAGCATCGAATAAGGATCGTTGACAAGAGTCCTGATACGTGCCGCTTGCCAATCCGATGGTTGGGTCTTATGATCGAAAAAACACGCCGGATTCCCCCCTGGGGAGAAAAAAGCGGCCGGAATAGGAGTGAACAGCATTGTCGAAGCAGCAAGTCAACCTACAAGAACCTTTTTTAATGATCCTATTCGGAGGGGCGGGGGATCTGGCACGTCGGAAACTGTTTCCAGCCCTGTACAGTTTACATCGGAACGGTCTTATCCATGATCGTTTTGCTGTGGTGGGTTTGGGCCGTTCTGTCAGGGAGCAGGAAGAGTACCGAAGCATCGTACGGGAGTCCGTGGAGAAATACTCTCGATGGGACACGGAAACGGAACAGGATTGGTCGTCCTTTTTAAATCGCTTTCGCTATGTCTCCCTTGATGTGGCGGATGCATCGGGCTACAAGGATTTATTAGGGGAAGTGGAGGGGTTGGAGCAAAAGTGGCACCTTCCGCAAAACCGCCTGTTCTACTTGGCTATTTCCCCCCGACTGTTTGGGGATGTGGCGATTCAATTGAAGGAAGTGGGTTTGACCCAAACCCGTGGGTGGCGAAGATTGGTGATTGAAAAGCCGTTCGGTCACGACTATCCGTCTGCCAAGGAGTTAAACGATCAGATTACCGGGTCGTTTCTGGAAGAGGAGATTTATCGCATCGATCACTATCTGGGGAAAGAGATGGTTCAGAACATCACAGTGATCCGATTCGCCAACAGTCTGTTTGAAGCAATGTGGAACAACCGGTATATCAGTCATGTCCAAATTACGGCAGGTGAAACAGTCGGAGTGGGGGAACGAGCCGCTTATTACGATCATGCGGGAGCTTTGCGGGACATGGTACAAAACCATATCCTGCAGATGGTGACGATGGTGGCGATGGAACCGCCCAGCCGTTTGAAGCCGGAAGCCATTCATGATGAGAAAGTGAAAGTACTCCGTTCGCTTCGCCGCTGGAAAGAAGAAGACGTGGCCACCCATATGGTTCGGGGGCAGTATACAGCCGGGCTGCTGGATGGAAAACCGGCGGTTGCCTATCGGGAAGAAGAGGGGGTTCCTGAGGATTCAACCAACGAAACGTTTGTCGCTGGTAAATGGTACATCGATAACTTCCGCTGGTCCGGGGTGCCCTTTTATATCCGTACTGGTAAGCGGTTGGACCAAAAAGTGACAGAAGTGGTGATCCAGTTTAAGGGAGTGCCTCAGAATCTTTATTTCAACAAAAATAATGATCTGGCTCCCAATTTATTGGTGATTAGGATTAATCCCGATGAAGGGCTGTCGTTTCAGATGAATGCGAAAAAGCCCGGTGGGGATCCCGAAGTGGTCCCTATCGCCATGGAGTTTTGCAACAACTGTGACGTAGAATCACCCGAAGCCTATGAGAGCTTACTTCGGGACGCTTTGGAAGGGGACCGTACCTTCTTCACCCATTGGGATGAGGTTTCCCTGGCTTGGAAGTTTATCGATCCGATTCGCCGGGTGTGGGATCAGGATAAAGACAGTCTTTGTTTCTACGAAGCCGGCAGTTCCGGGCCTGTAGAAGCGGATGCTCTACTGGCCAAAGACGGATTTCATTGGCATTCTCCCCGTCCGCGTCAACGTTCGATCATACAGGGCAGTGAAATCGGATCGTCACAAAGAAGAGGTTGCCCCTGATAGGACGACAATTTGGAGGGCTTCGCCCAAAGGAGAGGTCGATATGTATAAGTTGCACGATGTGTCGATGACGATTGAAGAAGGCATGGCCGTATATAAAAACAAAGAGGAGAAAAAACCCCGGGTTCGGGTGGTGCAGGATTTTGATACCAGTCCGGCCAGGGAATCCCGGGTGGATATGGATGTCCATACCGGCACCCATGTTGATTCTCCCCTGCACATGCTGCCCGATGGAGGAACGATGGAGACCCTGCCGGTGGAGAAATTGGTGGGGCCGTGCCGTGTGTTGGATCTGACGGGGGTAGAAGGAGGAATCGGCCGGGAGGATTTGGAGCGCTTTGAGGTGAAGCGAGGAGAGTTTATCCTTCTGAAAACACGGAACTCCTCGCGGGAAGATTTCGATTTTGAATTTGTCTACCTGGCGAGCGATGGGGCTGAATATCTGGCTTCACTCGGTATTCGCGGAGTCGGAATCGATGCTTTGGGAGTAGAGCGCAGTCAACCGGGTCACCCGACACACAAGACCTTGTTCCGTGCCGGTGTCATCATCATGGAGGGGCTGCGTCTGCAGACAGTGGATGAAGGGGAGTACTTTATGGTTGCAGCCCCGATCAAGTTGCGTGAGACGGAGGCGGCTCCAGCCCGTGTCTTATTGTTTGAGGGACTGTCTTACTAGTACTACAGTTGTGCAGAGCAGGTGCAGATGAAGGGAACGAAGTGAGCCCGGCGAGACTTGTGCTCTGTGAGTGCAAAGGCGAACCAAAAGCCACACCGACCCTCTCTTGTTCTTTGCGAAAAATTGAATGACCAGACAGGCCCTAGGACGTATTTTGAAAAACCCTCCTGGATACCCGCTTTATGCGGGTTTTTTTATGTACTTGTTGTCCGGTTCCCTTTGTGGGCATGGGCCTTTTTTTCGGGCCCTGGGTGGGTGACGTGTGCATTCCCCCAAGGGCATTCATACAGTGTTGGTGTAAGGGACGAGAGCCTTTTTGACAGGAGGAGTGACACGATGGCCGAATCGGGTCCTTCCAAGAAAGAATTTGCCGATTTAATCAACCAAGTGTTGGGGCGGAATGTGATGAATGAACAGGTGATGGATCGCCTACTGCAAAATGCTCGGGAAAGCTATCAGCGGCAGGGCATAGACGGCATATTCGATTTGGTTCGTCAGGTGACTCAAGCGCCATTCAGCAATAAAGAGATGAAAACGATGATGGATACAATCCTCGATTCATCTTCACCGGGTCAGGCTTTGGATCGGCTGGGGGGACAGGAGTGGATTCCGGAGGGAAAAGCACGTGAACTAAAACGACATTTGGAACCGGATAAGAAAAAAAAGCGTGACCGACGTAAACGGCCTTGATAAAAATGGGCTACACCGTAGCCCATTTCCGATTAACTTTTCTTTTTCCGCCTGTTGCTGCGGTTCTTCATAATCTGGTCCACAATCGTTTTCATCCCGGGAGCGTTGATTAAATCATACAGACTGTCTCCGTCTTCGGAATGGGGTTTTGGAATCGAGGGGGCTTCTCCTTCCCCTCCACCGCTTTTGAGGCTGTTGGGGGAAAAAGTGGTTCCCGGAGAACCGGAACCGGATTGTTTCTCTTTTCCGCCGGATTGGGTTGGACTTTTCATTTTGGAGAGAAAATCATTGAACACTTTCCGATCCTGTACCATGTGGGAAAATTTAGAGAATGTATGAAACCATTTCTCCATCTGTGAAGTGACTTCTGTAATCTGACGGGACAGATTCTGAACCTGATCCATGCGGTTGGACAATTGAGCCCGCTCATCCGATAACCAGGGGTGAGAGGAGAGGGACTTCGGGTTCGGCTGCGGTGGAGAAGTCGGTGGTGGTTGCCTGGATGGAAGAGATGAGCTTCCAGCTCGGGGACGCGAGGTGTAGAGTTTGGGTTTTTTCACGGTAAAATCCTCCTCTTGGCATCTTCGAATTCCTTCCCAATCTATTCAGTCGCGGGATGAACAGTGAGAACAAGGAGTTGAAAGCCATGTTACCGGACTGGTTTCCCGGACCAATTCCCATGTATAATCGCCGCCCCCGGGTGCGAAAAATTATTCATCTTCGGCAAAGAAGGGATCTTCGAGGTTGCATTCAGGAGTTGAGCCGGGTTGGTGGGCGGCCGGTGCGCGTCCTTCCTCACCTGGGAGTGGTCATCGGAGAGTTTTTGCAAACCGGCGACTCCTATAGTTTAGAAGGGCATCCCGACGTCGCTCATTGGGAGCCGGATATCCAGGTGACTCTTTCCGATCCATTTGTCGGTGAAATATCCCGAAACATCCCGTCCATTCCTTGGGGAGTTCAGGAAATAGGTGCTCATAAAACATGGCGGTATACCAAGGGACGCGGAGTAAAAGTGGCGGTTGTCGATACGGGAATTGCCAACGACCACGTTGCAGTTCAAGGCAATTACAAAGGGGGGGTGAACATTATCTCGCCGATGTTCACCCCCTATGACTACAACGGTCATGGGACCCATGTGGCCGGAATCATAGCCGGTCGGAGCGAAGAATTGGGCATCCTCGGTGTAGCACCCCGGGTACACCTGTATGCCGTCAAAGCTTTTAACCGCCGCGGGAGCGCAAGCTTGTCGGATTTGTTGAGCGCGATCAATTGGTGCATCGAAAACAGGATGGATATCATCAACATGAGCTTTGGGATGGTAAAAGTGAGTGATTCGTTGCGACAGGCGATTCAGACCGCTTATCGCAGGAAAATCGTGATGGTGGCAGCATCCGGGAATCAAGGTTCCAACGGGAACATCGATTATCCCGCCCGATTTGATGAAACGATCGGAGTGACAGCTACAGGGAAAGATGGAAAACTGGCCAGCTTTAGCAATACTGGTGCCGGTGTGGATTTGGCTGCCCCGGGAGACAAAATTACTTCCTGCTGGTTAAACGGAGTGACACGCGAGATGAGCGGCACCTCGATGGCTGTTCCCCATGTGTCGGGAACAGCGGCTCTTCTTCTCTACCTGAAGCCCGATCTTTCTCCAGATCAGTTGAGACAATTGTTTACGCAAGGCGGGGTACCTGTCAGTGGCCATGACGGATATCGCCGGTTAAATGCCCATCACTCGGTCCAATTGTTGGCCCGCTACATGGGGCGGTTTATTCCTTGAACCATTCCCGTAAGACCTGGACTTGGCCGGCCCCCTGTTCGTCGGGAGGCAAGTCCAGGCTTTCAGCGGATCGGACAAGCTGCTCTTTCACCTGATCCGGGGTCCAATCAGGATTTTCCGTCAAGAGGAGTGCGGCGATGCCAGCTACGATGGGTGTGGCCATCGAAGTACCGGACAAGGTGCTGTAGTGTTGATCGACCCGGGTAGCGGGGGACTGTTTATCAATAAAAGAACGCTTGACGCGCAAGGAAGTGACTCCGGTTCCGGGTGCGACCAGGTCGGGTTTGGTCACTTGATCCGGCGCGGGTCCGCGGCTGGAAAAGGAGGCGACTTCGTCGTCGGAACGGTCCAGCGTTCCCTTGTCATCGGTGGCTCCCACTGTAATAATACTGGGATGGATTCCGGGGGTGGAGATGGTGCCGGATTCCGGTCCGTCGTTGCCGGCCGCCGCCACCACAACAAGTCCCTTCTTCCACGCTTCCGCCGCAGCTTGGGCCATCGGGTCATTCTTGTATGACGAAGAGGTGCGGCTTCCCAGGGAGAGAGACAGCACTCGAATGTTGTATTTTTCTTTATTGGCGACACACCATTCGATTCCGGCAATCACTTGGGACAATCGGCCGGAGCCCCATTTATCCAACACTTTTACCCCTACCAGGGGGGCTTCCGGAGCAGGTCCGACATATTTCCCTTCGGAAGAGGCACCATTGCCGGCAGCATCTCCGGTACAATGGGTGCCATGGCCATTATCGTCATATGGGTCCGTCTTCCCTTTAACAAAATCCTTGAAGGCGACAATCCGATTCTCCGGCGTCGTCAAATCGGGATGGGGATGGATCCCGGTGTCGATGACGGCAATTGTGGCTTTACTCCCGCGATTTTTTCCTTTCCACGCCAATGGAGCGCCAGTGACAGGAGTAGCGGTATTCAGACAAGTGGTGACGCGGCGGTCCAGCATGATCCGTTTAATTTCCGACCGTTTCACCAGAGAGCGCAGCTCATAATAAGAGACATCCAACCGGCAAGTGTGGATGCTGGAAAAATAATCGACCCGCTTCTCGTCTTTGCTTAAAATGGATTCCATAACCTGGCTGCTGAAGACAAGATCGGGCTCTAATTCCACCAACACGGGAACACGGGTAAACCGTTCTATAAAAACCAAGACAGCCCGTTGCAAGAAGCAGGGGATCCAACGCAAGGTATGAAGTCTTTGAATGAGGAACTCACGCAGGTCCGAGTCCATCCGTTTACCATGATCGCGAATCCATTGAAATTCCGCTTGGGACATCGTTTCTCTCTCCTAACTGAGGTAGATGAATCTAGTAATATATGGATATGGAGGGAGGGTGTGTTCGGTCACGTCAGCCACCCATGGCACCTGTCTATTTTCTTGATAAATGGACCTTTCTCTTATCCGCAACTGCTTCGGATCGTGATAAACTGGTAGGGGTAAAACGGTCATGGGAGAGAGGTTGAACGATTCGGCATGTTCAAATCAAAAAAAGCATCTCCAGCTGCATCGAACGAGATGATCTTCCATCGGTTTCATCTGTTGTGGCTGATTGTCTTTTTGCTGTTTGTCGCCTTGATCCTGCGCCTGAGCTGGGTGCAGTTGGGCGGGGGAGAAAAATATCATAAAATGGCGGCCGAGAACAATTTTAAACAGATTCCCGTGGTTGCTCCCCGCGGAAAGATTTTTGATACCGATGGACAGTTGTTGGTGGACAACGAATCATTGTTTACCGCGATTTACTTGGAGACGGACGAATCAAGAGAAGAGAAACTGGAAACGGCCCGGAATCTGTCCAAAACCTTGGATCTCCCTGCGGAAGAAGTGCTGGAGGGCATGGATGTGGGGTTGGATCTGGAAGGGAATACGGTTCCGCGAAAGCAGCCTCCCTATTATCCGAAAAAAATAAAGGACCGTTTGACAGAAGAAGAAGTGGTGCAATTGTCGGAACACCCTTCCGATTTCAAAGGAGTGAATGTGTTTCTGGAACCCTTGCGCCAATACAGGGAGGAACCTTTTGCCGTTCAGACGATTGGTTATGTTCGCCCGTTTGCCGGTGCCAAAGCCTCCTTGCAGAAATACATAAAGGCGGCGGAAGAAGAGGGTGGGGGCGGATACCTGGATTGGGAGCAAGTGGGGATGGACGGGGTGGAATACAGTTACCAGGATGAGCTGCGCGGCAAGCATGGATATCGTCTCGTCAGGGTTAATTCCACCGGTAAAGTGGAAGACGTGATCAAAGAAGTGAAACCGAAGCCGGGAAATGACTTGGTCCTCACCTTGGATGAAACCATGCAAGCGGAGACGGAGGCGTTCATAGAGAAGCAACTCCAATGGTTGCGGACCCAGGCTCCCGGTCGCCACCGTGCGCCTCACGCCAAAAATGCGTATGCGGTGGCGCTGGAAGTGAAGACTGGAAAAGTGCGGACAATGGTAAGCCATCCGGATTATGATCCGAATATCTGGAACGGTTCCGTCACTGCGGAAGACTTTCAGGATCTGACATACACGTTGAGAAACGGCACCATTATGGAAGCCCCTTATGATGCCAGACAGGCAGCCGATCCGGAACAGGAGTACCAACGGCACCCGATGTCGGTACTGCCTCCGGGCTCCACCTTTAAGCCCATGACTACCTTGATCGCTCTAAATGAAGGTTTGATCAGTCCTTATACGACTTTTCGCGATCCCGGAACCTTTTATTATGCACCGGCAACGCCGCCTGTCGGCAACTCCGGGGGAAATAACTATGGAGTGCTGGATGCGAAGAAGGCGCTTGCCAAATCGGCTAATACTTATTACGCATGGGCGTTCAGCCGTTGGTACCGGAATGAAGGAAAAGAGAGTATCGACAAATTCCAGGATTATACCCATCAGTTCGGTTTGGGTGTGCCTACAGGAGTTCCCTTGAAGGGGGAACAAGACGGTACCGAAGATTATCTGGCCATCGCCGACCGAAACTCCGGATTGGGAGCCATGGTTTTAAGTTCATTTGGACAGGCACAGCGTTACACCACGATACAGTTGGCCCAGTTTACCGCTACATTGGCCAATGAGGGGAAGCGGATGCGTCCCCAGCTCGTGGAAAAGGTGATTGCTTCCGACGGAAAAGTAATAAAGGAAGTGAAGCCGGAGGGTTTGAATAAATCAGACATCGACCCCCGTCATTTCCAAACCGTAAAAGAAGGAATGGTGGCGGTTACCCAACCCGGGGGGACAGCTTCGCATCTGTTCCATGGCCTTCCCTTTTCGGTGGCAGCAAAGACGGGTACTTCGGAGCAGGATATCCCTCAGGTCGGACGGGTGCAAAATGCGGTTTTTATCGCGTATGCTCCCGCCAATAATCCGGAGATCGCAGTGGCTGTCATCGTTCCCGAAGGAGGGTATGGCGGGGTTGCGGCAGGGCCCATCGCTGAAAAAATGATCCAGCTATATGCGGAACGATACATGAAAGAATAAAATGGTCCGTATAAAAGCGATCCCATCCTGCGGAGCAGGATGGGATCCGTTATAATGGATATTACTGTTGGTTTTGCCCTTTGCGAGCTTGTGATTGTTGGTTTTTCTGACGAACTTGCTGGGCGTTCGTCTCAGCAGCAAACTCTTGCTGGAACTGCTGTTGTTGTTGTTGAGCCCCTTGTTGCGCGGCTTGCTGGTTTTGTTGACGGACTTGTTGGGCGTTGGTTTTGGCCCCTTTGGGTTGAAAAGCCATTTGTATATCACCTCCGTATCCGTATTGTGTCCCGAACCATTGGATTCACTCGTTGGATTTGGAACTATTTATTGCCTGAGGAGGCACCAATGAAAGAAAACTTATTCCTGTCTGCGCTGCACGTGTTACCCAAACGAACGCTCTCCCGGCTGATGGGGAGTTTTGCGCGCAGCCCATTGAGCAGACGATTGATTCCGTTTTATATTCGTCGATTTGATGTAGATTTGTCACAAGTGGAAAAACCGGCTTCACAATATGAATCTCTTATGGAATTTTTTGTTAGAGGCCTAAAGGAAGGGGCACGACCGGTGGACCCGGATCCCCGGATGGTGGTCAGTCCTGTGGATGGAACGGTATCCCAAGCGGGAACAGTGGAAGAAGATACCCTGATACAAGCCAAAGGAGTTCAATATTCTTTGGAGGCTTTGTTGGGAGGAGCTGGGACTGATGTGGACTCCTTCCGTGGGGGTTCGTACCTCACCGTGTACCTGAGTCCAAGGGATTATCATCGCATCCATACACCTGTTGCGGGTCGTGTTACGCATCTCACCTGGATCCCGGGCACCCTTTTTCCGGTTAATGAGATGGGCGTCAGGCGCATACCAGGATTATTCACCCGAAATGAACGGTTGATTACCTACATGGAAACCAAAGCGGGCCGGATGGCTTTGGTAAAAGTAGGCGCAACCAATGTCGGAAGCATTCGAGTCTCCTATGATCCCGACATCCTTACCAATCGTCGTGGGAAAAAATCACCGGTTCGCCGGGAATATCGGGAAATCGCAGTATGGGAAAAGGGAGAGGAAATGGGACGTTTCGAGTTTGGATCCACGGTCATTCTGTTGTTTCAGGCCCGTTCGGTTCAATGGCTGGAACCCATCCGCCCAGGTGGCCGGGTGCAGATGGGACAACCCATCGGACAGTTAATCGACGTTCCCGAGTCGTAGATGGAAAGGGGGGAGTTTCTTGTTTAATCACACACAGTTGCCCTTCCGGCGTTTTCGTTCCTACTTTCCGGTTGTAACGACTATTCTGCTTATCCAGACCGTATTGATGTTGTTAATGACGGTCAGCGGTGGATCGGAAAACCAACGGGTTCTCATTCAATTTGGGGCATTGGAAACGACGTTGTTGACAGCCGGTGAGTGGTGGAGATTGATTACCCCGATTTTTTTGCATATCGGCTGGATGCATTTTCTGTTTAACAGTTTTGCGTTATATTTGTTGGGTCCCCAGTTGGAGTGGCTGTTTGGCCGTTTTTATTTCATTGTCCTCTATTTGTTGACAGGGATTATGGGTAATTTGGCCACGGTTTATCTGGGTACCGCCGGGATCAGTGCTGGGGCGTCGGGAGCGATTTACGGTTTGTTCGGCGTCTATCTTTACTTGATTCTGTTTCGCCGTGGTTCGATGGATCCTAACACAGGAAAAGGATTTATGGCCTTGGTGGGGATCAATATCCTGTTTAGTTTAATCGTTCCCAATATAAACCTAATCGCCCATTTAGGCGGGTTGTTTGCAGGCATGCTGTTGGCGGGTCCCCTTTTGGGGATGAAGCAACGCTGACACCTTCCATTTCTTCGGGTTCAGCCCGTCTGGATTTGTCGTCCAAAAAAGGGCTTCCTCATGTTTCTCTCCATGTTGGGCAAGATATGCGTGGTGAGGCGCGATGAGTGTTTTCGGTGATACCAACCGGTTGGATCGTGCGGCATGGCTGCTGTTGATCATCAGTGGGCTGTTCGCTGTGTCGACGGCACTATCCAACACATTTGTGAATGTTTACTTATGGAAAATTAAAGAGGATTATCTGGTGATCGGCCGATTTAATTTGGCGAGTTATCTCGCAATGGCCGTCACTTTTGTTTTTGCCGGCCGTTTAGCCAAGCAGGTAGACCGGGTGATCGCCATTCGGATCGGAGTGGCGTTGCAGGCGCTTTTCTATTTGGCTGTGTTGGTATTGGGAAAAGAGTCCGTTCGAGTGGTGGACGGATTAGGCGTTTTTATGGGCGTGGGCTCCGGCTTTTTTTGGCTATCGTACAATGTCCTCTATTTTGAAATTACCGAGCGTTACAACCGTGATATCTTTAACGGGATGAATGGTCTGCTTACGTCTGCGGCCGGGATGGCGGCTCCGTTGGTTTCAGGTTGGATTATCACCCGCATTGACCAATTTACGGGCTATCGCATTATTTTCTCCTTATCTTTGGCCGTTTTTTTACTGGCGGTGATCGTTAGTTTCATGTTGAAACGGCGACGTGCCCATGGCGTGTTTCGATTAAAGATCATCCTGAAGGATACCGTAAAAAAAGGGAGCCACTGGTTTTGGGTCAATTTGGCGATGGTGGCTCAGGGAGTCCGGGAGGGATTATTTGCGTTTTTGCTCAGCCTTCTCATCTTCGTAGCCATCGGCAATGAGTTGATTCTGGGGTGGTACCTGACGATGGCATCTGCGGTATCGCTGCTTTCTTACTTTCTGGTGGGTCGTTACTTAAGACGTCGATGGCGGGATGAGGGTATATTTTTGGGGACTGTGATGATGGGAATCGTGTCCCTACCGCTACTTTGGGATGTAAATGCATTTACATTGATTTTCCTGGGCGTCGGCTCCGCCCTTTTTTATCCGATCTATATGGTTCCGCTTACATCAGCGGTTTTTGATGTCATCGGTGAAAGCAACGAAACCGCCAAATTAAGGGTGGAATACGTGGTCGCCAGGGAATTGGCTTTAAATGCGGGAAGGGTTCTCAGCGTGATCGGTTTCTTGTGGTGGGTCACCCGGGAGCCGAATCTGATGCAGATGAAATGGCTGTTGATCCCCGTTGCTTTTGTACAGTTGTTTTCCTGGCTGGCGATTCGTCAGGTTCCCTTGTTGGAACAAGAATGATAGGGAGTGATCCTCTTCCCTTCCGTTCCTCCAGACAGCTTCCTGCACACATGGGTTCTTGTTTGTGCTGGGGGTTGATTCTTTTTTATCTTGGATGCAAGGAGGATAAACTGTTTTACTCTTCTTATTTAACTGATTTTTTAGAGAAAAAATATATTTATTTAAAGATTCTCTGTTAATTTATTGACAGATATGAAAGTGACTCTTCCTGGATTAAACAAGGAGGTTTTTTCATTTGGGTGACAAAATGAACCGCAGAGATTTTTTAAAAGCAGCGGGGATGAGTACAGTAGCCTTTACACTGGGGACAACGGGTTTATTCTCATTCGGTGATGCAACAAGGGGGATCGCATCTGCTAATGAAGCGATACACCCTACTAGCGGCTTTGGCGGATATGGACCTTTAATAAAGGATCCGGAAGGGATCTTGGATCTCCCACAAGGATTTCATTACAGGATCATTTCCAGGACAGGAGACAAAATGTCAAATGGGGACCGGGTTCCAGCTGCTCACGATGGGATGGCCGCTTTTCCAGGACCCAAAAATACAACCATCCTCGTTCGAAACCATGAACTTGGAACAAACTCCCCATACCCTGTCAACGGGAAAAATCCATGGAGCAGAGGCGCAGCTGGCGGTACAACCGCTCTCGTCGTTACACCGGATCGAAAAGTAATCCGCGAATATGTAACCAATTCGGGAAATATTCGAAACTGTGCAGGGGGGCCCTCAACCTGGGGCACTTGGTTAACATGTGAAGAGACCCGCAATCTGGGGCACGGCTTTGTTTTTGAAGTGAATCCGCGTGATCCAGAGAACGAAATGTCCAGAACGCCTATTCGTGATATGGGGTATTTTTCACATGAAGCTTGTGCGGTCGATCCAGCGACGGGCATTTGGTACTTAACGGAAGATAACAGTCCCAGTTTTCTTTATCGTTTCACTCCCCATGACCGCAGCCAAAAACTCGGTTCTTTACAAAAAGGCGGCATTCTTGAAGCAGCCGCCATTGATGAATTGCCTGCTTCTTCAGCAAGTAACTTCACGAACGGAAAAAAATTCGGGATCATTTGGAAGAGGGTCAATCCTGAGCGAGCGAAAGAAGATGCGAGAGATCTTGGTTGTATTGCATTTAGCCGGTTGGAAGGAGCATGGTTTGCTGCCGGAACATTCTGGTTTGACGATACGAATGCGGGTGAAGGGCGACATGGCCGTATTTATCGTTATTTCCCATCCACGAATACGTTAGAGCTCTTCTATGAATCCTCTGATGCGAATGATTTAGACATGCCGGACAATATTACGATCACACCTTGGGGAGACCTCTGGATTGCGGAAGATGGGCCCGGAAATGATCGGATTATTGGTCTGACTCCAGAAGGGAAGGTTTATCCATTTGCAGAAAATCAGCTAAACGATTCTGAATTTGCGGGACCGGCATTCTCCCCGGATGGAAACACTCTGTTCGTCAATATTCAAGATCCGGGTATGACGTTCGCGATCGGGGGACCGTTCGCTCGCCGCAATGCCTTCCGTCAAAGTCAGATGAGTGTTGCCGCTCCTCCACAACCATTTGCGCCCCGTATATCGGATGAGCTGGCTGTATTTGCAGAGCGTCAGGGCATATCCCAACTCGAAGCGGCCGCATTGCATCGCCACGGTGTTCCCATCTTATAAAAGGGATATGAGAGAAAATATCCATTGGTTTCATATTAATGATTAGGGCCTGTCTGGTCATTCAATCTTCCGTGAGTAGAAGGGAGGGTCGGTATGGCTTTTGGTTCGCCTTTGCACTCACAGAGCACAAGTCTCACTATGCGCTTTTTGCAACGAAACGAAGACAGCCATACCGACCCGGGATCTCGCGCTACGGATTGTTCAGACACGCCCTAGTAGCCGTTTTAGGAGGCGGATTACTTGCCACAAAACATAGGGATTTCAGGCTTCATTCTCATCCTGGTGATTGCGCTGATTATTTTCGGCCCTTCCAAATTACCTGAACTGGGTCGCGCTTTCGGAACCACCTTAAAAGAATTCAAAAAAGCGGCAAATGACCTTGTTTCAGGGGACGGAAAGGGCTCGGAAACAGCCGATCGACAACAACCAGCAGAAAGCGAAAAAAAATGATCAAACGAAAAAGATGTAGGTGGGAACGGATCCTGCTTACATCTTTCTTCTTTTGCCTGGGTGGCGGCGACCGCACGGAAGGTTCCGGTTGCTGCCTATTAAATATTTTGTCCATAATATGGATGGGCTGTCTCTAATAATTTTTGACAGCTTTTTTTCGTTGGTTTGGATTTTATATCGAATGATTTAATGATTGAACAGATGCGAATCCATTTACAGAGAATAGGGGCTTCCTTGGTCCACCAAACTGATGGTGGGTGGAAGGAAGTGCGAAACCTTCCGGCGAATGTTTCGTATGGGTAAAGATACAGGAGGGACATTCAGGTGACGATATTATTTTTTATGATACTGTTTTTGATCGTGATGGGATTGATCCTGTGGAATCTGGTATTAACCATTCAATTTAACCAATTAAAAAAGCGGTGGGAACGGGAGAATCAGAATGGATCCAAGGTTCAGGATCCAACGCCTTCCTTTGCATCCCCTCCGGCGGTGGAACCGGTTCGGGACGATCCCTTCTCTAAACGAATCCATCCGACGGAGGAGCAATCGATGGCTTCGCCTCCATCTGCACCATCAGAACCCAAACCAACAGAAGGGGCGGACGCTGATTCCGGAGTGATTCGCGAGGGATGGGAGTGGTTTGTGGGAGGAAGGGTACTCAATCGGATTGGTGCATTTGCTCTTTTTCTGGGTGTGGTCTTTTTTTTGAAATATGCGTTTGATCACAACTGGATTCATGAAAGTAACCAGGTGTTGTTGGGAGGAGCCTTGGGGTTCTTGTTGATCGGGTATGGCATTCGCACCAGGCGTCAAGGCTACCGGGTGTTTTCCCAGGGAGTGGTGGGAGGGGGGATCGCCATTCTCTACGGCTCGGTCTATGCCGCCCATCAATTTTATCAACTGGTTCCGTTTGTTCCGGCTCTGTTGTTGATGGCGGGGGTCACAGCGCTGGGGATGTTCCTGGCACTTCGCCATCACTCGCTTGCGGTGGCGCTGTTGGCGTGGGCAGGAGGGTTTACCACTCCATTTCTACTTCACAGCGAGGCGGCTTCCCCTATGGGCCTGCTTCTCTATACCGGTGTCTTTGCCTTGGGGATGACAGGGGTATTCTTAAGGAGAGAAAAATGGTTTATTCTCCATCTGTTCACCCTGGTGGGCACTTATGTAATGTGGGGGCTGGCCTTTTTCGCCGCAGAGGAAGGGAACGGGTTGGCTGTCTTTCTCCTTGCTTATTGGTTACTCTTCTTCGGAGTAGATGTTCGCATGGTTGCCGCGGGCGGCAGCCGTTCGGCTCTGCTTCCGGGAGTGTCCGCTCTGCATGCTGGAATCGCAGCGGTCGCCCTGGTGGGGCTGACGGAACGGTTTTGGGAGGATTCATCGGGTTTAGCTCTCATGGGATTGGGATTGGTATACTATCTGACCGCCTCTCGTTTCGGTGTGCGGACGGACAGAGTGATCCCCGTCTATGAAAGTGTTGCCGTGCTGTTTATGGCGTGGGGGCTGGCCCTTCAGTTTCCTCTATCATGGACCTTGGTGCTGTGGTCGTTGTTGGCCGCGGGAGCCGTTCACCGGGGGCGCACCCAAGAAAAGATGCATTGGTGGGTAGCGGGTCATGCCGTCACGCTGTTGGCCGTTTTGACCTGGATCGGTGCGGGATTAGTAGGAGCGTGGGAGTTATCCGATGCGTGGCCGCTCTTTCATGAACGGAGCCTAGCAACGTTGGCGCTGGCGGGCAGTCTGGTATGGGGAGCCTACCAATCCCGGGGATCCAAGGGTTTGCCCGGTCAATCGGTACTTGCCGGGATTCTGCATGCCGCCTGGGGAATGCTCCTTTTCATTTGGGGAACAATGGAATTGTTCCAGTGGTTTGAGGTCCGTTCGACAGGGGAAGAAGCGTTTTGGTTGCCGTTTGCTTGGGCAACATGGTGGATGGTCTATGGTTGGGTACTGCTTCAGTTAAAAGGAGAAAAGGGACACCCCGTCCTGATGGGAATAGCCGTATGTAGTGCTATATTGGCGATTCTCACCGGCGCTGTATGGATGTTGGTCCCTTATCAACCCATCCAAGAATTTATGCTTCTTCTCAATGGCCGCACCCCTTATATGCTGATTTTGTTGGGAGGAATTGCAGGCTGGGCCTGGACCTTGAAAAAGAAAGAAGCTTCGTGGGCATACGAGTTACGGCGACTGTTGCCGGGAATCGCCGTCTTCTTTCTCTTTCTGGGCCTGTCGGCGGAAACAAGGGATCTGTTTGGCCTGCTGATGGATCAGGCTCGGCAAAGTGGAGCCGGGACCCCGGATCTGGAAGCTCTGTTGAACGGAGAGAGGCTGACATTGTCGATCGTGTGGCTGGTGTATTCCGTACTGCTGATGACAGTGGGGATCATCAGGCGCCTGGGCAGCATGCGGTGGATGGCGATGGTTTTGTTTGGAATCACCATCATAAAGATTTTTGTATGGGATCTGTCCTTTCTGGAATCTGTGTATCGGATTGTATCCTTTATGGGTCTGGGTGTGATCCTCCTGGGGGTTTCATTTGCCTATCAAAAATACCGGCATCGTCTCCAGACATCGATGGACCAAGAGAAAGGATGATGGGAATGAGCCGATCACACCGCCCGCGGGTACTGGTCACCCGTGAAATACCCGATGAAGGGCTTCAGCTTCTGCAAAAGCACTGTGACGTTTCGGTGGGAGCGAGGAACCGTGGTATGGACCGCGATGAGCTGTTAAGCCGAGCACCTGATTACGACGGGATCTTATCCATGCTGACGGATGCGATGGATGCTCCGTTGATGGAGCGTTGTCCTTCCCTGAAAGTGATCAGTAATTATGCGGTTGGAGTGGACAATGTCGATCTGAAAGAAGCACAGCGGCGAGGGATCGCCGTGACCCACACACCGGATGTGTTAACCGATGCGACGGCCGATCTGGCCTGGGCCCTGTTGATGGATATTGCCCGACGGGTGACGGAAGGCGATCGTCTCAACCGAGCCGGGGGATGGAAGACGTGGTCTCCCTTTTTCCACCTGGGAAGGGAAGTGACCGGCGCCACCTTGGGGATTGTGGGGATGGGTCGGATTGGGCAGGCAGTTGCCAAGCGGGCTCGGGGATTTGATATGCGCCTCCTCTATCATTCCCGGTCGCCTTTACCGGCGGAGCGGGAACAGGAATGGGGAGCCGAGCGCCTCCCCCTGGAAGACCTCTTGCAGGAAGCAGATTTTGTCTCTCTTCATGCTCCTTACACTCCAAAAACTCATCATCTCATCGGTAAGAGGGAGCTTCAACTCATGAAGCGGGACGCTTACCTGATCAATACCTCCCGGGGAGGATTGGTGGATGAGGGAGCGTTGGTGGAAGCTTTGCGTTCGGGGGAGATTGCCGGCGCCGGTTTGGATGTGTATGAGCGGGAACCGGAGATGGCAGAAGGGTTGGCACAATTGGAAAATGTGGTGTTGGCTCCCCACCTGGGAAGCGCTACCCGGGAAACACGGGGACGCATGGCCCGTGTCGCGGCGGAAAATCTGGTGGCGGAGTTGGTAGGGGTGGGCCGATCCCGGCGGGTTCGGCTTAAGAGTTAGGTTGGGACCATAATAGAATGGATCGGCTTCGCATCTGTCTGATGTACCATGTGGTGACAGCCAGCATCACCAGCGTGGCCCCCAGTCCCCCTTCCAAGCCAAAGGGTCCCCCTGTGATCCAATCCGGACCGGAATCGATCAACACCAAGGGCGGTTCCGGCGTGAGCTGGAGGCCGGATACCGGTATGGAAAGCATCTCCTGGCTCCAGTTCCAGCTGAAGTGGAGACCGATCGGAACCCAGAGATTTCCGCTGGCCACCCGCGCTGCTCCCAGCATGATACCGGCGAGAAAGAGGTTGAACAATGACAGGGCTGAAGTATAAGGATTGGTCAGATGCAAGGCGGAAAACAGAAGCGAGGTGGCCAATATACCGGCCCCCACCCCTACATGACGGATGAATAGGGATTGAACGAAACCACGGGTAAAAACCTCTTCCCCCACCGATACCAACAAAAAAGCGACAATGGCGAACCCGATCGAGTAAGCGGTTTGTGAACCCCATCCAATGGATTCGATGGCGAACCAGGGGGTGGCAGCGAGTACCAGGGAAAGCCCCCCGATCAATCCCAAACCGATGCCCGTGCCCTTCCAAAAGGAAACCCAGGGATGGGGAGCGGTCCAACCCATTTCAGACAAGGGACTTTTGATCCACCATTTCCAGGCGAGAATCGCTGCCAACAGGAAGGCGATGTTTTGCGAAGCGATTGAGGCCAAGGTAAAGGCTCCCCGGATGGTCCAAGGCGATAATAGCAGCAAAAATAACAAGGTCAGGGAAAAAGCCAAGGCCAGGGCTCCTGCCATTTTCAAAAAAAGTGAAATCCACCTCATGATTCGGTCTCCTTTATGGGAATCGGCGTCCAAAGATCGTTCCCGTGATGGTTGATCCCTTCGTTTCCGGATGTCTCGCTTTGCACTGTCAGCACAAGTCTCAACTTGACCACGATCGTTTCCATGTCTTGATAAGTGTTTTGTGGTCTCTTTTCCGGTGGAGGTGTTTGTGATAAGATATCAGTCTGAAACCGTGATTTCAACCGGATCCGGTTTCATCAGATGTCCATGCTTTTCGTTCCCGCTTCGCTTCTTGAAGAAACAACGGTTGGGATGGAAGTACCGGGAATGGCATACACTCAACCGAGTAGGGTTGTTTGGAGTCGGTGATATTGGATGAAGCCCTTCCATCCCCATAATGCATGAAAGGGCTTACAAAGGCTAGGACCAGTCTGGTCATGCAAGCTCTGTTCACCATACCGTCTCAAGCATCCGCCGGATGGGATTGATCAGACAGGACGTGATTGGTTCTTGTGAAGGAGGAATCGGTATGTCGCAAAATAAAGAAGTTCTTTTGACGGAAGAGGGTTTAGCCAAGGTAAAAGCGGAGTTGGAAACCTTCCGTACGAAAAAGCGCCAGGAGGTTGCGCAACGACTGAAAGAGGCGATCGCCCAGGGGGATCTGAGTGAAAACGCCGAATATGACGCAGCCAAGGAAGAGCAGGCTTTTGTTGAATCTCGGATTGTTACACTGGAAAACATGATCCGCAACGCCAAGATTATTAATCAGGATACTCAAAACAAAAACTTCGTGAGCGTGGGAGCCAAAGTGACGATTCAAGAGGTTCCCGACGGAGATCAGGAAACCTATACGATTGTTGGGAGCGCTGAATCCGATCCGATGTCCGGAAAGATTTCCAATGAATCCCCTATTGGGTCGGAACTGATCGGAAAGCGGGAGGGAGAAATCATCAAAGTGCCCGCCCCTTCCGGTACGATCGAATTTAAGATTTTATCGATCCATTAAGGTTGTTATCGGTTTGCCCCGCGTTTGTTTATAAGCGACCCGCCCCAGGCGGGTTTTCTTTCGCCTGTGGGGGAGGGAATTTTCCGAAGAATCAGGAGGATGGGTATGAAATCGATTCGATTTCCCCGAGCCGGATTGATGTTGGGAGGATATGAGTGGGAGGAGCAGCAACGCCGACCGTTTGTCGCATTGGATCTGGAGACAGAAGAGGAAGTAGAGGCGGCGGTCTCATGGCTGTCTGATTTAAATCAGTCAGGGGGAACATGGAGATTGATCATCCGGCCCAGTGAAGGGGATTTGTTTGTTCGTTTGGAACAAAACGGTGCTTCCGTGGCAGAAGGGGAAGTCTGGGGTGATGAAAGCTGGACCATCTTCCGGTCTTTTTTGGAACAGGAAAATCTTATCTGGTTGATGGTCTCCCGTCACGGAAATGTGATTCCCGATCTCTTCCATGCGATCGATGGCGATGTTCTGGAATGGAAGGGGAATGAATGAACGACTTCAAATTTGAAAGCGGGTAGCGGTATAATATGGCATGAGAGAAAGAGATCCGCTCTTCTTTTTGCGGACTTCTTTTTTCAGTTGATGCAAGAGCGGCTTCAGGGATCGGCTTGTCCGGTACTCCACCCACTGGTTCTTGGGATTTTTAATCAGCAGCCGTGCCGGTTCCCATTTGGTCGGGGCGGCAATCACAATCACTTCCCGGACAGGATGTGAAATGGGAGATTGGATAAAGGCAACGGGTTGAGGAAAGCGAAACAGAAGGTAACGGGGGGGAAGGGCGTGAGAGCGCATGCCGGCCATCTGTTCGACTTGACTTAAGACGTTTTCCAGTTCCGTCTGGACCATGCGGCTGACAGTAAAGGCTTCCCGATCCCCATTCATCACATAAAACCCTTCTACCTGGGAGATTTGGGCCGGGGGGCGGTTATGGGCAGATACCTCATTTGTCCAAAAGATGGCGAAGCCTATGACCAAAATGATAAGAAACCATTGACGCATGGAAACATCCCCTTTCGTCGTGTTCCGTTAGTGTGGGATGAAAAGGGGAGGTTCTATACCTGCGGAGGAGAAAGAATGCTCTATTTACCCTCTGGATCTATCGTCAGACAAACAGCAAAGGTGATACAGAATGAAACCGATAACGTTTATCCATACTGCCGACCTCCATCTGGATCTTCCGTTCCAGGGATGGCGTGGAAGCGATGATGTGTTGCTGCGATGGCGGGACGAGCACCGGCGCACCTTTGCAGCCACTATCGATACCGTCATGGAAAAACAAACCGATTATCTTCTGATCGCAGGGGATTGGCTTGAGTATGAAACGGCCAGCCGCTCCACCGCGGAGTGGCTGATCGAACAGCTGGAGCGCATCAAAAATACCCAGGTGTTGATCGCTCCCGGCAATCATGACCCCTTTCGCCCCGATTCGTATTACCATTCTCTGTCCTGGCCCGAACATGTAACGATCTTTACAGGCGATTGGGAAGAGCGCCGTTTTCCGGAGCATGGTTTGACCGTGGTGGGGCGTGGATTCCGTGAGTTTGAAGAGCCGGAAGCTGAAATGCCGTCTGTCCGTGTTCCGGAAGGAGAACGGTTGATCCTTCTTTTTCACGGGACACTCCAGAACGGAAACGCAGGTTCACCTTACTTTCCGGTGACAAAAGAAAAGCTGGCGCCGCTGGAGGCGGATTATGTGGCGTTGGGGCATATTCATCAACCGCATGCCTTACGCTTAAACAACCAAAAACGGACCTGGGTTCGCTATCCCGGTTCCCCCCATGCACTCCGATGGCAGGAGACCGGAGAGCGGTCCGTTACCTGGGGGCGATTGAGTGATTCGGGGTGTCATTGGGAGCCCGTTTCTGTCCAGACCCGCCGTTTTGAAGTGGATATGATCCCATTGGAGGGGTGTAAGACGGACGGCGAGGCGCTGAAGCAAATCAAACAGATGATTCCCGAAGGTAAGGAAAGAGATGCTTGCCGCCGCCTGGTCTTAAACGGGAGGCGGCAAGCCGGGTGGAAGCCGCGGGCGGAATGGTTAAGTTTACAACTGAAACAATCCGGTTTTTATCATGTGGAGATTGTGGACGAGACCTTGCCTGATTATGACCTGGAATGGCTCAGAAGTCAGGAGGGGCTTGTGGGTACGTTCGTACGAAAAATGGAAGAGCGGATGGAGCGAACGACAATGGAGGAGCGGGAGCATTGGCATCGGGCCCTGTTAAAAGGGTTGGACGCTCTTCTGTCACCGGAGGTGAAGAAGCCATGAAGATCCAACGCTTGCATTTTCAGGGCTTTGGCCGGTGGGTGGATCGTTCATTTACCTTTGACCAGGGAATCAACTTGGTGGAAGCTCCCAATGAGGCTGGAAAATCCACCCTCATCAACGGATTGTTGGCGATGATGTATGGAGGAAAAAAAGAAGGGGTAACCCGACGTCAACGGGCGGATTGGCTGGATTCATACAGACCCTGGAAAAGCAACCGTTATGGTGGGGAATTGGATTTTTCCGTTCAGGATCAATCCTACCGGCTGATTCGCTCCCTTCATTGGGAAGAAGAACGGGAACAACTGATCGAGTTGGCCACAGGACGCGACTTGACCGCATCGTTTCCTATGGACCGACGCAAAGACCGAAATTTGATGGAACACCTGGCAGGAATTCCGAGCAGTCTGTTTACTCAGGTATCGGTGGTGACTGGTCAATCCTTAGCGGGGGATCAGCAAATGGTGGAGCGAATCCGGCAGCTGGTCAGCCGAGGGGAAGAGCTGAATTTAAAGCCTGCGCTGGAACAGATGGAACGGGAGTTATCCGATATGGGGAAAACGTCTCTGGCTCGGACGAAACCTTACGGTGCCGCGTTTCATTTGGCGGAAACACTGGAACAGGAAGTGATCGAACTTCGGGCGCAAACCCGTGGACTGCGGGAAGAACAAGCCCTGCTGTCCCGGCTTCGGGCAGAAGCAGAACAGCTTCGGCAGAATCTGAAGAAGGCTCAGGAAGAGGCTGAAAACTGGAAACAGCGCCTGAAGCGGGAGGAACTTCGTCAGAACTTGACGGAGAAGGAAAAGAACCTGCGCTATAAAATGGACCGTTGGCGCCTGCTCCGGGATAAACAGGATCGACTGGAAAAGGAGCGAGTCCAGGCGATGCCTCCCACTTTGCTCACCCCTGAGGAGGCGGATATGCTGAGGGGGGTGTTGGAGGAGCGTAACTTTCCAGAAAGCCGCGTGATGGAGATCGAAGAGCGGCTTGAACAGCTTCAGAAGGAGCTGGCGGCATGGGAGTCGGAAAAAGAAGAGTGGTTGTCCCTGGATGAAGGCGAGGTGCAACGCCACCTCCACCGGTTGGAGGAATATATGCGTTTGGAGCAGGATCTCTTGCCCCCAGATACGAAAGGCACCATGGATGACCGCATCAAAGGGATCGAGTTGCAGAAGGACCACCAGCGACTGCTGGAGTTACGGGAACAGGAAGAGCGTTGCCGAGACCAGCGCCGCGATCTGGAAGACCAATTGTCACGCCTTCACCGGCGTAAAGATCGGCTGGAACGGGAGCGATTCCTGGCCCGTGTGGTCGATTCTCAAATTCCTCCGGCTAAGTCCAGTTCTTCTTGGTTGTGGATGGGATTGGGCGGTACCCTCCTTTCACTGATTACGCTCGCTTCCCCCTTACCCGGTGCGGGGCTGTTATTGTTGCTGTTTAGCGTGGTCGCTTTTTTCCGATTTGCCCGGTTGCGCAGTGTGGACCGGCAGGTTAGACGGGAGTGGGAAGAGCGTCAACACAGGCTGCATGAGGATTGGGAGTCATTGAAACGGGAGCGGGAAGAGGCGGAGGCACAAGGGGAACCGATGCTGGAGCCTGGTGCTCTCCAAGGGCAGATTGCAGAACGAAAAGCCGCCTTACAGACGCTCTATGACCAATTGGCGGCCTTAATCCAAGAACAGGAGACGATTTTGGATCGTTGGCATGCAGAAACGGCATCTGAATTGCAACGCCTGGCGGATCAACAGCGGCAACGGATCCAGGAACGGGAGGCTGCTTGGATGCAAGACCGCCAAAACCGTGCGCGCATGAAAGAGATTCAACGGGAGGCGGAATCATGGGCTTCCGGGTGGAGCGACTTCTTAGGCCCCTTTGAAGCGGAAGCCTGGCGGGAGAGACTGGAGGAGATGGCGACAACCATCCGACAGACGCGGGATAAACGCCAGCGATTGAAGTTGGAGCTCGCTTCGTTGCATAAGGATTGGGTACGTTCCCGAGAACGGCTGACCCGTATTCAGGAACAGGTGTCTCATTGGAGGGAGCGGTTGGGGACGGAAGATCCGGAGATCTGGTCGGAGATCATCCTGATGAGTGATCATGTTCGCCGCCTGGATGAGCAGTTGATGGAAGTGAGGAATGAACTGGATGGACAAGAGCAGTTAAAACGGGAGGAGCGATGGGAGGAAGAGTTGGAGAGAGTGAGGAGCTCCCTGGAAACAATGGCGGAATGGCCGAAAGAATCCCTGGACCTTTATTCGCTCCAGCAAAAGCTGAAGGAAGCGGATTTGGCGTATTCCAAAGCGGAGTGGGCCTGCCGTCAACAAGAAACGGAGATCCTCAAACTGGAAGAACGCTTGGAAACGAGATCATCTGGAATGCCTTCCCTGTCGGAACGGGAGGCGCTGTGGTACCGTGCCCGTGAGAAGGTGAAAGAGCTGGAGGAGGAGAAACGGGTGATTCAATCTGCCCGTGAAGTATTGGAGGAAGCGGCACGGGAGGTGCAAGCAGATATTGTTCCCCGTCTTCGTCCCCATGCCACCCATTGGGTGGAGGAAGTGACCGGGGGCCGCTACAAAGATCTCCTGATCGATCCCACCGATGGAATCCGTATGAGTGTTTTCGTACCGGAAACCGGGGAGCGTCAACCGGTGGAACAGCTGAGCCGGGGGACGATCGATCAGATGTACTTCGCCCTTCGTTTGGCATTGGTGCGCTTTTTCTCAGAAAACGGAAAAACATCCCTCCCTATTCTGATGGATGACAGTTTGGTTCATTTCGACGGGGAACGATTGCGGGAAGCGCTCCGTATTTTGGGCAAAGTGTCTAAAGATCATCAGATTATTCTCTGTACCTGTCACCAACGAGAAAGACGAATGTTGGAAGAGGAGGGGATCCCCTTTGAAAATCATGTGTTGGATCCTGTTCCATAGAAATTGAAAAACCGGCGGGGCTTCGGTTGGAGCCGGCGCCGGTTTTCCCTAGTGGGAACGGTAATCCTCGGATCACTTTTCGATGATATGGGGTTTCACCGTCCGTAAGAATGCTTCGATTTGAACCCGAATCTCCAGAGGAACATCATATTTGCGCAAGGATGCGTTAAAATGTTTGATTGCGATTTCATACGCTTCTGATGAAATGTTGAGTCCTTTGTGAACCATGCGCAAAGCGTTTCCCTTGTAGTGGCTGCTTCCTCCAAGCACGTACTTGAGGAAAAAATCGATTTGATGATTCCGGAGTGCATCCGTATCCGTGTCCAGAAAATAATGGTTGACACGATCATCCATGATCATCCGGTCGTAAAACTCGTTGACCACTGCGGTGACGCCTTCTTTTCCTCCCAACTTTTCATAAAGGTTTTCCGGGGCCATGATTTCCTCCTTCCCATGATATCTGTTTATGGTTTTTATTTTTCAGCTAGATGGAAAGGTTTTTTAAAGATAACTAAAAAGAAGCCCATTCATTTTATACACAGTGATGACAGTGATTATTTAATGATAAGACTCCCGTTACGAGATACATAAAAAAGAACGTCTGTAGTAGCAAGGCGGTTTCTCATTCTGAAAAAGTTCCATATTTTTCTTTGGATAATCGAAGCCGCCCCCATGGCGGAGGGCGGCTTCGATTATTCACCGGCCTTGCTGCTTTTCTTCTTGCCGGTTTGCTTCTTCATCGTACGGGGTGGGTCCCCACATCTCCTGGATCGATTGGAGGACATTGGTTCCTGGATCATCTTCATCCGGGAAGCCGATCAAGTTTTTCGCCTCCATATCGGGGTCTAACCACGGATCCTTTGGATAGGCCAAGACGGTTCACCCTTTCCGCGATGAAGTTCCCCCCACCGTAGTGGGGGATGGTTGATGGTTTAACCAGCTTCTTTCCGTATCATGCATCATGGACGAGGGAATCGTTCCCAAGATGGATGAAGTTGGAAAGGAGATGCCGTTACTGACAGGTTTGAAGGAGGGATGGTTGATGTCCGGTTGGTTGGTGTTACACCCCGTATCCCAGAGTCAACTGGGAATGGGAGTGGGGGGAATCGGTACGGATAACGGGAAAGAGACGGCGGTGTTGGTCCCTTCACAAGACATGGTGAATGAAGTGGTGCGGCGGCTGGAACGGGGGGGAGGGGATCGTCATGCCGTTACGGTTCAAACCTTTGATCGTTTTGTCCGGTTGACGGCCTCCAACCGCCCCCGCCCGCTGATGACACCGGTGGAACAAGAATGGTTGGTCCGTCAGGCCGTCTCCCAAGTGTCGGCGGAGGGAAAGCTTCGTCATCACCGGCATATGACGAATAAAAGCGGTTGGTTGTCTAAGGTGGAAGCACGGATCGGTGAATGGAAGCGGGCGGGGGTTCGTCCCGGTCGGCTGACGAAACTGTGGGACAAACAACATCCGCATTTGACGGAATTGGGCTTCATCTATTCCGCTTATCAGGAGCTGTTGGACGCAGAGCGGTTATGGGATCACGAGGAGCCCTATTTTGAAGGGATGGAACGAATGCGCCGGGGGGAAGCCCCCCTGCCGGCGCGGGTGATTGTGGAGCATGTACCTGATTTATCCGTCTTGCAGGAACAGTGGTTGATCCAGGCGGTTACCCAAGGGGTGGACGTATTTCTCCATCTTTCCTGGGATCCCTCGCGCCCCCGGCTGTTTCAGGAAACCGCACGGACAGTGGAACGGTTCCAGCTTCGCGGTTTTCGCGTCCGTGGGGGAGACAACCGTTTCCCTCCATCAACCAAAGGAGCGTTGCTGGCGCACCTGGAAGAGCAGCTGTTTCGGAATCCGCCCGCCAAGCGGGAGGGGAACGAATCGGTCCAAGTGGTGGCGGCGGCGGGGGTGGAAGAAGAGGTGGATCGGGTAGTGGCCAGGGTGAAGCAGTGGCTGGACCAATCCGGCCGGTCTTTGTCGGACGTGGCAATCTTGACGCAGCAGCCGGAACGGTATCATCCCCTGCTGTTCCCCCGTCTGGAGAGGGCGGGCCTTCCCGCCCACCACCCCCACCGGATCCCGCTGGCCTCTCATCCCATGGCGGAAACGGTTCGTTTGGCCCTTCGTTTTATAAATGGGCAGCGGGCTTGTTGGCGTATGTTGCTGGATTCAGCTTATTTGCCCGGGCTTCCCGCCCGCCATGAACGATTGGAGTGGCAGCGCCGGGCTCCCGACGGAAATATTCCCCTCCATAACGACCCAATCGGGGATGGGGAGAAGGACGAGGAAAAAGGGGAAGTTGAAATGGAATCCTTCCGGGGGCTGGTCGATTGGTTGCGTTCCGCCCCTTCTGACGAAACATGGGAAGGCTGGGTGAACTGGTTCGGGGAATGGATCCGTCCCTTGCGCCCTCTTGCCCGACCAGCCGCCCTCACCCGGGAGGAGTGGCATATGGCCGCTGTGGACCGGCGGGCGTGGGAAGGATTGGAGGAAATCCGGTCGGGATGGGAACGGATCTTCAGCAGAGGAGAATGGGGTGAGCTTCCCTGTGATGCCTCCTCCTTTCTTGCTGCACTGGAGGGGGCACTGGAGAAACGATGGTTGACGGTACGACCGGGCAGAAAAGGCGGAGTCCGCATATTGGAGCCCAATCAGGTCCGGGGACGCCGGTTTGCCGCTGTTTTTTTGTTGGGATGCGCCGAAGGACGCTGGCCCCGCCCCGTGACGCAGGATTGGCTGGTATCCGATGATGAGCGGCGTCGGTTGCAGAAAGAAGGAGTGATGGTGGCTACATCGGAGGAGCAACGGGTTCGTCAATGGCTTCCGTTTTTTCAATCAGTCCAAGCAGCGGAAGAACGGTTGGTTTGCTCCTTTCCGGCTGTGGACGAATCGGGAAATACCCTCCTTCCTTCTCCGTTTTTAGATGAGATGACTCAAGCGATTCCCTCTTTACAGGAGACCATGGAGCCGGCTCCCCTTTCCTGGCAGGATTGCGCCACAGGCGAACAAGGGTTGGAACTGGCACTCAGTCTTCAAGATTCCCTGGACGATACGACTTCTCCCTCGTTGCCGGACTGGAAGCGTTGGCGTCAAGCGCTTCCCTGGGAGCAGGATGAGACACGCATAAACAGCTGGGCGGCACGGGTGGATGTGGAAAAGGATCGATGGGGTTCCCAGTATACCCCTTTCGATGGGGTGCTGAAGTCATCGATTCATACGGAATGGGTAAAAGAAGAAATTCAGGACACCGTTTGGAGCGCCACTTCCCTCAATGAAGCGGTTCGTTGTCCCTTCCACTTTTTTGCCGGACGTATGCTGCGGGTTCGACCGGCCGAGATGGAGAGGCTTGAGCCCACCCCCTTGGAGCGGGGGGAGATCCTGCACCGGATTTTGTGCCGATTTTGGGATCGATACCGAAAGGATCCGGACAAGCTTCAGGAGGGAGACGGTCCCTGGGAGCATCTTGACAAGGTGGCCGAGACGGTGTGGAGGGAAGAAGCACAACGGCGGGGATGGGACGATTTGCCTCCGTGGTATCAGCTTGAGGCACGCCGTTTGCAGCCCCGGCTGATGGCGATGGTGAAGCATGAGCGTTGGTGGAGGGAAAAGAAGGGAGCCTCCTCATCTTTTCGTCCCCGTTGGTTGGAGTGGGGATTTGGCTTGATGCGGGATGAGGCGGCGATCCATCGGGGGGAGGCGGATCTGGACAGCAGGGTCTCCCCTGTTGAACTGGATCTGGGAGAAGCGGGATCGATTCGCGTCCGAGGAAAGGTGGACCGGGTGGATATGGATGATGAGGGCCGCTATATCCTGTATGATTACAAATCCGGTACGGCTCCTTCGGCACGGGATGTCATCGACGGATATCATTTGCAGCTCCCCCTCTATCTGTGGGTGTTGCAACAGGAGATGGGGCTGGATCCCGATCGAGCGGTGGGGGCGGCCTTTTACACCTCCGGGAACCGCAAGGGGGAGGATCCGCCGTCGGACAACCGCAACCAGGGGATGTGGCGCGCCGACGGGGGGGAATTGGCGGGTATCTCTTCCCGAGTGGGGGGATGGCTGGAAAGGGATGCATGGGAAGGCGTCTTTGCTAAAATCAGGAAGAAAATCGCGCGTCGGTTGCAGGAACTGGAACAAGGCCGTTTTGCCGTCGCCCCTGTGCGGGAATGTCCCGCCACCTGCCCGCACCGTACGATCTGTCGGATTGACCGTCAGCGTCTATTGCGGAAAGAGAGGGGGAAGAGCCAATGATATTTACACCGGAACAACAGGCCGCAGTGGAAAGCTTCGATCAACACTGCGTGGTTTCGGCGGGAGCCGGTTCAGGGAAGACGCGTGTTTTGGTGGAACGCTTCCTGCGCATATTGGAGCGGGAAGGGTCTGAAAGAAATCCTTTTTCCCGGGTGTTGGCGATTACCTTTACGGACAAAGCGGCAGCCGAGATGAAGGAGCGGATTCGTCAGGGGATTCGGGAGCGGGCTAAAGGAGAACCAGTCATGGATGCTTCTGCCGCCCTCCCGTGGAACGATTGGCTGGCCCAGATGGAAGGGGCTCAAGTGATGACGTTCCATGCTTTTTGTGCCGCTTTGTTACGGGAGTTTCCCGTGGAAGCGGACGTGGATCCCCACTTCACCGTGGCTGATGAGCAAGAGGCCGGAGAGTGGCTGGATGAAGCGGTGGAAGAAGCCTTAACCCATACGGTGGAATCGGGTGATCCGCCCGGGGCAGAGCCGTTGCTCCTGGCCTGGGGATCCGCCGGAGCAGTGGCGGGGCTTACGCGATTATACCGAGAAATGACCGGGAACGGATGGGATTCCGACGAGCTGGCTGCCCGCACGCATCGGGCATGGGAGGAAGCGGCGGCGGAACGGGACCGACAGGAGCATGAACACCGCATGGTCTTTTTATCTGCGGCGGAACAGTTGGCCGAGTTGGATGGAGGCAAACGGTTGCAGCGTTTTCGGGACGCTTGGTTGGAAGAGGCCAGTTTTATGCGCGATTCCAAGGAAGAGACGAACCCATTGTTACGGAGGTTGAAACGGTTTTTGTCCTTGCTGAAAGGAAATTGGGGCCGGGATGAGATCCTTCTTCGATACCGGGATCAGGCGAAAGAATCGGCAGAGATGTGGGTGAATCTGCTGCGGGGAAGGAGTTTGGCCCCGCGGGAGGCGGAAGTGGCAGCCGCAGTCTGTGATTTACTGGGGAAAGTGGAACGGGCTTATCGGCGGCGGAAGGAGGAGCGGTGCGTCCTGGACTTTGACGAATTGCAGGTGCGGGCCATCCGACTGTTGCGGAATCACGCCGGTGTGGCGGAAACGATTCGCCGCCGCATCCGCTGGCTGATGGTGGATGAGTTTCAGGATACCAACCCGGTTCAGAGGGAGCTCTTTCAGTTGATGCTGCCAGGGCCCGCCGGGGAAGAGTTACCGGGGAAAGGGTTTGTGGTGGGCGATCCCAAGCAATCGATCTATCGCTTTCGGGGAGCGGATGTGGGCTTGTTTACGGAGGTCCGGGATGAATGGCTGGCCAAGGGCGGCCGGGAAGTGCAACTATTGGACAATTTCCGCTCCACCCATGGGCTGGTGGCAGTGGTCAACCGGCTTTTCTCCGACCTGTTTCCCCGCTTCAGCTCCGCCCGGCCTCACCGTGAGGGAGGAGGAGAACCTCCGGTGGAAGTGTGGCTTCAACCATCCGCCGCCAAAGGGGAGGATCCGTTGGAGGCGGAAGCGGAAGCGGTGGCTGCACGGATCGATACCCTCTTGCAGACGGGGACAGAACCCGGGGAAATCGCGGTGCTGTTTCAGGCGATGACCCATGTGAAAGTGTTTGAGGGGGCTTTATCCCAGCGGGGCATTCCCTTCCATGTGGTGAAAGGAAGGGGGTTTTTCAGCCGGCAGGAAGTATGGGATTGGATCCATGCCATCCGTCTGTTGGCCAATCCGGATGATCCGCTGTCGTGGGTGGGTGTGTTGCGTTCCCCTCTGTGTGGGGTTTCTGATGAGACACTGCTGCGTCTGTCCCGGAAGGATGAGTGGCATCGACATCCTGAGCAATGGCTGGAATGGATCGACGATCCGGCGGAAGAGCGGTTTAAGCTGTCCCGGTTTTTAGATGACTGGGAGCGATGGTGCAGGTGGACAGGCCGTATTCCCGTCTCCGATTTATTGGAACGGATGGTTCGCGAGAGTGAAGTGCGGGAGGTATGGGGAACCACCCCGCGTGGCCGACAGGCCGTGGCCAATGTGAATAAATGGGTGCGCATGGCACGTCAATGGGAAAAAGAAGCGTCTTTTTCCCTCTCCGCCTGGCTGGATCGGCTTAACGGGGTGTTGATCCGTCAAATGGAGGAAACGGAGGCCCCCCTCACCCCTTCAGAGCAGAATCGGGTTTCGCTGATGACCATCCATCAATCCAAAGGGTTGGAGTTTCCGGTCGTCTTCTTACCGGAGATCGCGCGAAAACTCCAGTACGAATGGGGAGAAGTACGAGTGGACCGTCGATCGGGGCTGGTGTTGAAAGTGCCGAACCCTTCCGGTTTCTGGGAAGAGACGGATCGGTGGATCCGCTGGCGGGAGCGGGAGGCGAAACAGGCACGGGAAGAGTCGGCACGGCTTTTGTACGTGGCGGCCACCCGGGCCGAGCGGAAGCTGATTCTGTCCGGCGTACCCCAGGAGCACAAAGGAACGGCTCGAGGGGAAAGCCTGTTGTCGGGTGATACTTGGTCCAAGTGGTTGGATGGGATCCTCGGCTATCACCGAATCGAGTGGGAGAAAGGAAATTGGACCTTTCCGGATGATGAGGAGGGGCTATTCTTGGCCGTCCACTCATTTGCGGACAAGGAGGAGAGGGACCCATGGGGGAAGGAAGCGGAGGACAAGCGGCCCATCTTTCCGCCTATTCCCGATCCGATTGCCCCTGGTCGCTGGGAACCGCGGGGATGGACTGACGCAGATCGATTGGAAGTGAGTGTGACGCAATTGAACCGTTTGGCCAATTGTCCCCGCCGCCACTTTTTCGCCGAAGTGCTAGAGATGCCCGAGGGGCCAGGAGAGACTCTTCGAAGGGATGGTTCCGTTTCGGCACCGATTCCTCCGCGGGTGAGAGGGGAGCTGGTTCATCGGTTATTGGAAACGATGATCCGCATTCCCCAATCCGATGAAGACTGGATTCTTGCTGCCCGGATCATGCTGGAGGAATGGGAGATCCACCCCGGTCGCCATGAACGAGCGCTGGAAGAGTTTCGCCCGCTGGTACACGCGTATATCCGGAGCCGCTATTGCCAGGAAGTCCATACCATGGCCCATCTGTTGCGGGAAGCCCCTTTCTCCTTGGAAAAATACGGCTTGCGAGTGACAGGAACGGTGGATCGGCTCCACTGCACCCGGGAAGGCCGCTGGGAATTGGTCGACTGGAAAACAAACGATGTGGGACCGGAAGAGGTGGACGAACTGGCCTTGGAGTACCTGCCGCAGTTACAGCTGTATGCGATGGCTGTCCGGGAGCAATGGGGGATCCAATTGGATCGCGCCAGTTTATACTTTTTGAAACCGGATCGGGAAGTCTCCTTTCCGGTAGAAGCCGACTGGTTGGCGGAGGCGGAGGAGTCACTTATTTCTTGGTCTCGCATGCTGCGGGGAGATCAGATGTCCCAGTTTCCTGCCAAACCGGGAAACCGGTGCGGATACTGTCCCTATATCGCCTGGTGTGATCAGGCGATCATAGAACCCGATCAAATCTCTCCTTGATCGGGTCGTTTTTTTATGCAATCTTTTCCTCTTTCCAAAACGGTTCTATGGTATGATAGAATGGATATTTCTCTCTGTTTCCCAGAGGGATATGGATGGAAGAAAAGGAGAGACCCGAAACGTGTTTGACTTCATTGAAATTTTTTTCAAAGAATTGGTTGCCGCGTTCGCGTTATTGGTGGTGGCAGGCTTCATCCTTTGGATGGGCTTTGTTTTGGTCGTCTTTTTTCTGGAGTTGTTTAAACCCGGCGACATCCAAATCCGTTCTTATCTGTATCGGGTGTGGCGGCTGTTTATGCTCTCATTTGAATTAACGGCCTATGGTGGGATCGTCGTCGCTCCGTTTCTGTTGAAATCGACGGAGGATCAGCATCTCCGTTTTACCCTGGTTCTGATTGAAGCGATTCTTTTTTCCGCGCTGTTTTTGTATATACGTTGGAAAACCGTCGGTTTCTTTCCGCAACGGAAGGAGAGGCGACGTTATCGATGAGGTTGCAAAGCCAAACCCGGCCATTGGCCGGGTTTAGCATTTGTTCGGATACCGACATGCCGATGGTGCCGGTTCCGTTTGGTTGCTTCCCAACCCCTTCCTCTTTACTTGGCTCTCGTCTTTGTAGATAATATAAGGAAAAACTTCTTTTCAAATACGTATTTAGGTGAGTGGGATATGTCCATAGAGGAATTGCTGGAGCTGGCGGAACGCTATCTGAAAAAAGAAGATTTGGCCCAAGTGGAAGAAGCCTATCTCTTCGCCGAGAAAGCCCATGAGGGTCAGACCCGCAAATCCGGGGAGAAGTATATCCATCACCCGGTGGCGGTAGCGGGCATTCTGGTCCACTTGCAGATGGACGCCACTACGCTCACCGCTGCCATTTTGCATGATGTGGTGGAAGATACGGGTGTCACCCTGGAGATGGTAGAAGAGCAGTTCGGCGAGACGGTCGCCCAGATCGTGGACGGGCTGACCAAACTGAAAAAGCGGATGAAGTACAAGTCTAACGCCGAGCACCAAGCGGAAAACCACCGCAAGATGTTCGTGGCCATGGCTCAGGATATCCGTGTCATTTTGATTAAACTGGCCGACCGCCTTCACAACATGCGCACCCTGAAATACCTGCCGGAATCGAAACGCCGGCGCATCGCTCAGGAGACTCTGGAGATTTTTGCTCCACTGGCCCACCGCCTGGGAATTTCGACGATCAAATGGGAGTTGGAGGACAGCGCCCTCCGTGCCCTGAATCCCCAACAGTACTACCGCATTGTAAACCTGATGAAAAAAAAGCGGGAGGAACGGGAGCGGTATCTGGATGAAGTGATCGACACCATCCGGGAGCGGTTGAAACAGATGAATGTGGAATCGGACATTTCAGGACGGCCCAAGCATATTTACAGTATTTATCGCAAAATGGTGAAAGACCATAAGCAATTCAATGAAATATACGATTTATTGGCAGTCCGGGTGATCGTCGAATCCGTCCGGGACTGCTATGCCGTTCTCGGGATCATCCATACCATCTGGAAGCCGATGCCGGGCCGGTTCAAAGATTATATCGCGATGCCGAAGACGAATCTGTATCAATCCCTCCACACCACTGTGATCGGCCCCAAAGGGGAACCCATCGAGGTGCAGATCCGAACCAAGGAGATGCATCGAATTGCCGAATATGGGATTGCCGCCCACTGGGCGTATAAGGACGGCGGTCAAAATGACGGCAGCTCCTTTAATGAGAAGTTGAAGTTTTTTCGGGAGATACTGGAGTTGCAACAGGATACCCGCGATGCTCAGGAGTTCGTCGAGAATCTGAAAATGGATTGGTTCTCCGACGCCGTCTTTGTGTTTACCCCCAAAGGGGACGTACTGGAGCTGCCCGCCGGTTCGGTTCCGATCGACTTCGCCTATCGCATCCACACGGAGGTTGGGAACCGTTGTATCGGGGCTAAGGTAAACAATAAGATCGTACCGCTGGATCATCAGTTGAAAACCGGTGACATCGTGGAAATTCTTACCTCCAAACACAGCTACGGCCCCAGCCGGGACTGGCTGAAGCTGGTCAAGTCCTCCCAGGCCCGCAACAAGATCCGCAATTGGTTTAAGAAAGAGCGCCGGGAGGAGAGTGCCGCCAAAGGACAAGAAATGCTGGAAGCGGCGCTCAAGAAACAGGATATTGACGCTACCGGCTTGCTGAGCGGGGACAAGGTGAAAGAGGTGGCCCAGCAATTTAACTTTCCTGAGGTGGAGGATATGTTTGCCGCTGTCGGTTACGGAGGCATTTCACCGTCTCAGGTGGTCAATCGTTTGACGGAAGGGCTTCGCATCGAAGAGGAGAAGCCATTGGTTCTTCCCGATGTAAAGGCGATGCCTTCCCGACACCGGAAACAGCACGGTTATGGGGTGAAAGTGAAAGGGGTGGACAATCTGTTGGTTCGCCTTTCCCGCTGTTGCAATCCGGTACCGGGGGATGATATTCAGGGATTTGTCACCCAGGGACGCGGGGTATCGGTTCACCGTGTGGGCTGTCCCAATCTGCAAAATGTGGAAGAAGCACGGATGGTCCCCGTGGAGTGGGAGGGATTGGCCGACCTTTCATACAATGTGGATCTGGAAGCGACGGGCCTTGATCGACAGGGCTTACTGAACGAGGTGCTCCAAGCGGTGACGGGAACCGGTGTCAATCTGACGGCTGTCGCCGGCCGTGCCGACCGCAGGGGAATGGCCACCATTCATCTGTCCATCTCGATTCGCAATCTGGGGCATTTGCAGTCTGTCGTGGAAAAGATCAAGCGGGTTCGCGATATTTACAGCGTTCAGCGCATTATGCAATGACAGGCACATGGCAGGATGCCTTCCAGGGTGAAGGATGAAGAAAAACAGATCGTTTACTTGATGGGCGCGCGTTCTGTCCATTCGGCTTTAAAGAGGAGGATGGTTGTGCGTATCGTTGTTCAGCGGGCAAAGGATGCCCGCGTGACGGTAGATGGAGAAACCACGGGGGAAATCCGGCACGGATTGGTTTGCCTGGTCGGTTTCACTGATGGAGATGGAGAGGATCAAATCCGGTGGTGCGCGGATAAGCTCGTCCACTTGCGCATCTTTGTAGATGAAGAAGGAAAAATGAACCGCTCGCTGCTGGATGTGGGAGGGAGTGTTTTATCCGTCTCCCAGTTTACGTTGTATGGAGATTGCCGGAAAGGAAGGCGTCCCAACTTCATGGCGGCCGCCAATCCAGATGATGCGACTCGGCTGTATGACCGTTTCAACGAACGGCTGTCGGAGCTGGGGGTTCCGGTGAAAACAGGGGTGTTTGGGGCCATGATGCAGGTATCCCTGACCAATGACGGTCCCGTCACCTTGGTATTGGAGAAATGATCCCGCACGGTGATTCTGTTGCAGGGGTTTCATTTTTTTCTTTACTGGTTTACTCTTTTGGTTAAGGCAAAAGAAACGATAAAGAATAAGAGTTGAACAAGGAGGAATCCATCCAGATGCCACACGATCACCAATCCACCGAACAACTGGCTGTCAACACGATCCGAATCCTTTCCATCGATGCAGTGGAAAAAGCCAATTCCGGCCATCCCGGCATGCCCATGGGGGCGGCTCCGATGGCGTATGCTTTATGGGCGCGGCACATGAAACACAACCCGGAAAATCCGGAATGGTTCAACCGGGACCGGTTCATTTTGTCCGCCGGACATGGGTCGATGCTGCTGTACAGCCTTCTTCATCTGTTTGGTTACGACCTGTCGCTGGATGATCTGAAAAACTTCCGGCAATGGGGGAGTAAAACCCCCGGCCATCCGGAAGCCAACCACGGCACTCCCGGTGTGGAAGCGACCACGGGACCCTTGGGACAAGGGATTTCCAACGCTGTCGGCATGGCCATGGCAGAGGCGCACTTGGCTGCCACCTACAACCGGGACGGATTTCCGGTGGTCGACCATTACACGTACACGCTTTGTTCCGATGGCGATCTGATGGAAGGGGTGGCAGCGGAAGCCGCTTCCCTAGCCGGCCATTTGAAACTGGGCAAACTGATTGCCTTGTACGATTCCAACGATATTTCCTTGGACGGTCAAACGGCCCACGCCTTTACGGAAAATGTACAGCAACGGTTTGAAGCTTACGGTTGGCAAGTGATCCGGGTGGAAGACGAAAACGACCTGGATGCCATCAGCCGGGCGATTGAACAAGCGCAGGCGGAGACGGACAAGCCCACCTTGATCGAAGTAAAAACCACGATCGGCTTTGGAAGTCCCAACCTGGCCGGTACCCATAAAATCCATGGTGCGCCGATCGGCCCCGAAGAAGCGGCAGAAGTGCGGAAAGCTTACGACTGGGAGTGGGACGAGCCTTTCTTTATTCCGGAGGAAGCACAAAAACACTTTGCCTCCATGCGGAAAAAAGGGTCCCGGATTGAACAGGAGTGGGAGTCGCTGGTCCAATCGTACCGAGCCAAACACCCGGAACTGGCTGCACAACTGGATCGGGTCATTCAAGGAGAACTCCCCCATGATTGGGATGCGGAGCTGCCCGTCTATTCCCCCGATTCGAAAGGAATGGCCACCCGGGCCGCATCCGGTGAAGCCCTCAATGCGTTGGCCCGCCGGATTCCGGAGTTGTTCGGCGGTTCGGCGGACCTGGCTTCTTCCAACAAAACCGACTTGAAAGGGGAAGAAGCGTTCCAGGCGAAGGACTATGCCGGCCGCAATGTCTGGTACGGGGTACGGGAGCACGCCATGGGCGCCGCTCTCAATGGGATGGCACTCCATGGCGGGGTACGCCCGTTCGGGGCTACGTTCCTGGTCTTCTCCGATTACCTGCGCCCTTCGATTCGGCTGGCTGCGCTGACAAAACTGCCGGTACTCTATGTGTTTACCCATGACAGCATCTCCGTCGGAGAGGATGGCCCCACCCACGAACCGGTGGAGCAGATCCCGGCCCTTCGTCTCATCCCCAACTTGAAAACATTCCGGCCGGCGGATGGCAACGAGACGGTAGCGGCTTACCGCTTCGCGATGCAACACCGGACAAGCCCCGTGGCCCTGGCCCTGTCCCGTCAAGGGTTGCCGATCTTAGAAGGTACGGTGGAAAAGGCGACCGAAGGGACGGCCAAAGGGGCTTACATCCTGGCTGATGCCGAAAGCGGCAAACCGGATGTGATCCTGGTTGCTACCGGTTCGGAAGTCAGCTTGGCTGTGCAGGCCCATGGGCAGTTGGCTGAACGCGGTGTTCAGGCGAGGGTGGTCAGCATGCCTTGCCGGGAGCTGTTCTACGAACAGGATGAAGCGTATCGGGAGTCGGTACTTCCTTCCGAGGTCAAAGCCCGTGTCGCCGTCGAGGCGGCCCACTCCTGGGGCTGGGAAAAAGTCGTGGGTGACGGTGGCAGGATTATCGGCATCGACACCTTCGGCGCATCCGCTCCTGGGGGCCTCGTCATGGAACGGTACGGTTTCACCGTGGAAAACGTGCTCCAACATGTGGATCAAGTGTTAGACAACTAAGATCGCGGCTTTCATGAAAAAACCCGGCGGGCACATCAGCCTCGCCGGATTTTTTTCGTTTGGCGAAAAAGAATGGGGTCACGGTTTCCTGTCGGCCAAGTTGTGTCGGTTGGTACGTTCCATCTTTTCCTTTTCCGATTTCTCGTCAAACGGGGAAGCTTCGGGCAGTGGCTTGGCACCGATTGGCTTTTCCACGCTTCGATCCCCTTTTTGCGGCATGCTCATCCCTCCCTGCTGATGGTTGTTGCGATGTAGTATGACCCAAAAAACCCTGTGAGGAACATCCTCACAGGGTTTTTGGTGTTTGGATTATAACAGGAGGTGAGCCATCAGCACGATAACCGGCAGCGTGATCAGGGTGCGAAGCAGGAAAATCAGCACCAAGTCCTTAAAGTTGACGGGTAACTTGGAACCGAGCAACAAGCCCCCGACTTCGGACATGTAAATCAACTGCGTGACAGACACACAGGCGATGACGAAGAGAGTCAATTCGCTTTGAATCCCCTCTGCAAGGAGAACGGGGAGCAGCATATCAGCGAAACCGACCACCATCGATTGTGCAGCAGCGGATGCTTCCGGCACTTGCATCAGTGTCAGCAACGGCACGAACGGAGCGCCCAGCCACTGGAAGACAGGAGTATTCTCAGCCACCACCAGGGCGAGTGTTCCAAAGGCCATCACAACCGGCACGACCCCGAGCCACATGTCCAGCACGTTTTTCAGGCCGCCCGTCAAGATTTCGGAGAAACGGGTGCGTTGGGCGCGAAGGGCCGCCAGTTCCGTTCCCCAGGAAAGCAGGTTGCGTCCCTCCGGAACTTCTGCTTCCTTTTGGGGCTCAATACCCGGAGCGTGCTCATCCTTTTTACGGGACAAGGGAGGAATGCGGGGCATGATCAGAGCGGCGACAAAGCCTGCTACAACGATGGTGAGATAGTAGGGAAGAAAGAGATGTTCCAGACCGGCATAAGATAAGACGGTAATGGTAAATGTGATGGAGACGACCGAGAAAGTGGTCCCGATCACTGCCGCTTCACGTTTGGTGTAAAAGCCTTCCTGATATTGTTTGTTTGTCAGGAGCACCCCGATGGTGCCATCCCCCATCCATGACGCCATACAGTCGATGGAGGAACGTCCCGGCAGGGTGAACAACGGGCGCATGATCTTGGTGAGCAGCGCTCCGCACAGCTCCAGCAGCCCAAAGTTAAGGAGGAGCGGCAAAAGCAGACCGGCAAAGAGGAAGATGGAAAACAGAAGGGCTACCAAATCGAACAGCACCAAGTGGCCGGTGTATTCCGATATGATATAGTCCGGTCCGATCTTAAAAAAGACCATGATGGCAAACAGAGAGCCGAGGATTCGGACAGTCAGCCACATCGGAGTGACATCAAACAGGTTGGTTAGAAATTCGGAGCGTTGGATGAACCCCGGTTTCACGAATTTGGCGACAAGAGAGCCAATCACGCTTAAGAAAAGCAGTGCTGTCGCCAGTGCCGGTAATCCGTCTCCAAGCAGATCCTGGATCCATCCTGCCAATAAGGCCACAGGAATGGTCACTTTGTCACCGACAGTAATCGGGATCATAAACAGGAATACGCCAATGAGAGAAGGAATGATAAATTTCAGATAATCACGAATAGACAGACTGGATGTTTTCACGGTTGTCACCTCAGTTTGAAGATAAGGAACGCATGAGAAGAGAAAACGCATCCAAATATCATTTTTATCATAACCTGTGTACTAGAGGTGAAGCAAATGCATTATTACCCAATTAAATAAAAAGTAGGAGAAATGTTTGAACTCCAAATACCTTACGAGAGGGATTCCGATACAGGCGAATGTCCCATTTTTGTGTGTGAACAGGGATGTATTCAAGATTTTTCTATGGTTGGCTTTGGTTTATTTACCGAAGTTACAGGCTCGTCGTTCTTTTATCTGTATAAAAATAAATAGAAATGAATGAACATTCAAAGGGGTGGGTTATTCTGTTTTTCGGTCTTTCATGGATGGGAGCGTGCGATAAAGATGGAGCGGCCGATCTGGTTCCAGTCGAAGCGGCTGGTATCGTGCACTTCGATATCGGAAAATCCCGCCTCTCGCAATGCACCGATCACCTGCTCTTCCTCATAGCAACGTTGAGTCAACGTAAAATCGGAACGATGCCAATGATCCTGTTCCCGTGTAAACAGGGTGAAATCCATGAAAGCGATTCGTCTTTCGTCGTCATATCGGGATGAGACCATGACCGCATGATCATCTTTGACGATGTGAAATTGTCCCTTCCACCGATTTTGATAGCCTTTTCGCATGTTAAGGTCGAAAAAGAACCATCCCCCCGGAGTCAAGGCGCGACGAACATTGGAGAAGGTTTTCCTCACTCCGTTCCATTCCAGGATGTGGTTTAGGCTGTCGTAGGTGGAGAATACCGCGGCGAAACACGATTCATAGTGAAAATCCTGCGCGTCGGCTTGTTGAAAACGGGCACGGGGCGCTTCCCGGCGGGCGATTTCCAACATGGAAGCGGATCCGTCTACACCGGTGACATCCCATCCGTCTTCGGTCAGTTTCTTGGCCAATCCTCCCGTACCGCAACACAGATCCAAGATGGGGGAACCGGGGGGCAATCGCTGCAGGACCGACGCTTCGATGATCGGCAGGATTTGATCGGCAAAATTCCCCCAATGCCGGTGGTAGACGTCGGCAAAAGGATTATAAGCGTCGGGTTGACTCATGGATGATCCCTCCTCTCCATCCCTTATTCTGCTGATAGGGGATGAATTCCTCTATGGCTTACTCTGATTGGCGGATGTCTCTATTCCGGGAAGGAAATCCTATATGCATCATCGGAGAGGAGGTTTAACGATGCGACGACCTTCCCGGGAGGAGGATCGGCAGTCCCAGATGATCGTGACATTGGATACTGATCGGAGCCAACCATCAGATGCAGGCGGAACCATGACACAGGAGCTTTTACTCTTGGGAGATCGCCCTCCACATTCCCTCTTACTCCCGCGTTGATTTCCAGGGGGAGGTGGGATAGACTGGGGAAAGATGAATTCGGAACATCAAAGGAGGAAGGCACCTTGTGCCGCACGGGGCACAGGGGCAACCGATCATGAAGCGATTGCAGGTATCCGGGGTTTCCCCGGCTTTTCATCGTGATATCGAACTGATTGCCGGATTGTTTTATCCGGGTGTGAAAGTGACGGAAGATCGGGAAGAAATGGATGCTTCCGTTCATTTTACAGTGGAAGAGACGGAATGGGTGAACGTGTCCGTCACCCTGGCCGTTCCTTCCCGAGAGCAGGCCTGGCACGGTTCCCATCGACGGGAGCATGTGTCGGCGGTGCTGGATGAACGGACCCGGCGCAAACGGGTGAAACCAGTGGTGAATCACGCGTTGCTGCAAGTGCTGGAAGAGGCGACCGGAGTCCGTCAGCCCTGGGGAATTCTGACGGGGGTTCGTCCTACCAAGCTGATGCACAACCTTCTGCTGGAAGGAAAATCGGTTTTAGAAGCACGGAATGTTTTGGAACGGGATTACCGTTTGGCTCCCCACAAACTGGATCTGTTAGAGGAGATTATGAATCGGCAAATCACGGTGTTACCCGATCTGTATCAGCTGGACCGGGAAGTGAGTCTCTATGTCGGCATCCCATTTTGTCCGACCAAGTGTGCATACTGTACATTTCCCGCTTATGCCATCCGCGGGAGAAACGGATCCGTGGAAGAGTTTCTGGAAGGCCTTCATAAGGAGATCGAAGCGACGGGGAAGTGGTTAAAAAAGCGGGGATTGCCTGTCACTACTATTTATTTTGGCGGCGGGACTCCCACTTCGATAACCGCTGCGCAGTTGGAAGCGTTATTTGAACGGATGAAAGCCTGTATTCCCGGCTTTGACCAGGTGCGGGAATTGACGGTGGAGGCCGGTCGTCCCGACACCTTGGAACAGGAGAAACTGGATCTGTTGAAACGGTGGAAGGTGGATCGGATCAGCATCAATCCCCAGAGCTTTAAAGAAGAAACCTTGAAATTAATCGGTCGGCATCATACGGTGAAGGAGACCGTGGAGAAGTTTGCGCTTGCCCGCAAGATGGGCCTCAATAACATCAACATGGATTTGATTATCGGATTGCCTGGGGAAGGGCTGGAGACTTTTCGCCAATCCTTGCGGGTAATGGAATCGCTCCATCCCGAATCTCTGACTGTTCATACGCTCTCCTTTAAGCGCGGCTCCCATATGACCCGCAATCCGGAAAAATATCCGGTGGCTGATGGAGAAGAGATTGCCAGCATGGTGGCGGAGGCCCGGGAATGGACCGGAGAACAGGGATATGTCCCCTATTATCTGTACCGGCAGAAAAACATTCTCGGCAACCAGGAAAATGTCGGCTACGCGCTTCCCGGTGAAGAAAGTCTCTACAATATTATCATCATGGAAGAAAGACAGACGATTATCGGTCTGGGGTGTGGCGCGGTGAGCAAGATTATCTCTCCCGGCAGCGGCCGGATCCGTCGCTGGCCCAACCCTAAAGAACCCCAGGCTTATATCGATACGTATCGGGAGCAGATCGGACAGAAGCTGGCCGCTTTAGACCAAGCGTACGGCTATCCGGTGGAGAGCAAGGGATAAAAGACTAGGGCTTGTCCGGTCATTCACCTACGGATTGTTCAGACACGACCTCATTGAGTAGACGCTCTTTCCGGTCGGAAAGAACGTCTTTTCATTCGAAGACAAAAGTGTCATTTCTGTGAAGCTTTTGCAGGGACGGAGCCCATTCCACATCTCCCGTACTATTCCCAAAGTCGCATGTTAACGGTAAAATAGACCTTGGTTTGTCCCCGCATTCATATGCGAAGACGGGGTTTTTACCATTTACTTTGGGGGTATCAATAAGAGGGTGACTGTAGGGGGGTCTCCTCTTTTTATGCCCGGTAATGGAAGCGTCAAGGATAAGACTTCTTCTCCTGGTGACGGGGCTGCTCTGTTTGAAGGAGCGGCTTTTCATGAAGCGTCCAACAGATGGGAACGCTGATGGAAGAGCCTTCATTAACAAAATGATCACTTATTCGCCGGAGTGCTTGATGTATCATGAACGGAGTTGATTCTCCACTCGCAACCCCGTTCCAGGAGATGTGAAGCGTGAAACCATTTTATCGACAGGTGGTGTTGTGATGCTCTTTATAGCGAAGCTTCTGATTATCATCCTCAGCACGAAGTTGGCCGGGGACCTCAGTGTGAGGCTAGGGCAACCTTCCGTTGTGGGTAAGCTGATCGTCGGGATTCTGATCGGTCCCGCCTTGCTGGGGTGGATTGATAACTCCAACTTGATTGAGACGTTGGCCGAGATCGGGGTGCTCCTCTTGATGTTCATCGCCGGTTTGGAGACAGACATCAAAGAACTGAACCGAACCCGTAATTCTTCCTTGGCCGTAGGGGCAGGGGGTATCATCCTGCCGCTGTTTGGCGGTTATTTCGCTGGTTTGGCGTTTGGTTTGGACGCCCAGCAGTCCCTGTTTATCGGTCTGCTTTTGTCTGCCACTTCTGTCAGCATCACGGTCCAAACCTTAAGGGATCTGGGGCGCTTGGGCACTCGTGAAAGCACCACGATTCTCGGTGCGGCTGTGGTGGATGATGTGCTCGTCGTGATCCTGTTGGCATTTATGATCAGTTTCGCAGATCCGGCTGCACCTGCGGTTACGATGGTAATCCTGAAAAAAGTACTCTTTTTCGGGGCTATCGGGCTTCTGGGTTGGAAAGTGGTGCCCTGGGTGATGAAGAAACTGGTTCCGCTCCGGGTTAGCGAATCGCTTATCAGCGCGGCTATCATCATTTGTTTCTTCTTCGCCTGGCTGGCCGAAGTGACGGGCGTGGCCGGCATTATCGGCGCCTTTGCCGCCGGTGTGGCTCTCTCCACCACCAAATACAAACACGATGTGGAACATAAAGTGGAGCCGATCGCATACGCCATCTTTGTTCCCGTGTTTTTTGTCAGTATCGGTTTGAACGTTTCCTTTGAGGGAATCGCAGACCAGATCTGGTTGATTGTTGTGATGACGGTGATCGCTGTCTTTACCAAATTGGTGGGTAGCGGCGTGGGAGCGCGTCTGACCGGATTTGATAAACAAGGTTCCCTCGGAATCGGGGCTGGCATGGTATCCCGTGGTGAAGTGGCGCTAATCATCGCCACCACGGGGCTCTCTGCGGGACTTTTGGATCAACAGTACTTCACATCCATGGTACTGGTGATCATTCTGACTACCTTGATCGCTCCGGTTTTGCTGAAGCGCATTTTTGGAGACAACCCACAAGCGAAGAAAGAAGAAGCTGCTTCTTCTTAAATAGAAAAACCCACGCGTCCCACTTTTGTGGGCACGGTGGGTTTTTTGTGTGGATAAAAGTATCGCCCGTCATTTGATTTCGCTTTCCTTTGGCTTTACAGCAAAAAAATCCCGGTATTCACCGGGATTTTTTTGATTCACTCCTTTACGGTTTGGGCTTGAGAAGCGATTTTTACCGTAGAGTAACCAGTTCGGGATAGTCCGTGATGATGCCATCGACGCCGGCTGCAATCATCCGTTGGGCTTCATTTTTTGTTTTGATGGTGTAAGGGGTGATCCTCATGCCGTTTTGATGGACCCGTTGTACTAAGTCGTGATTGACTAAGCGAAGGTTGGGATTAACATAGTCGGCGTAGGCGGAAAACTCCCGCAGTGCTTCATCGGAAATTCCCTCGGGGGTATATCGCACCAAGACCCCGGCTGGGACTGTCGGTTGCAAGCGGTGGTAATTTTTCATCACATCGTGATTAAACGATTGAACAATGATTTTGCTGGTCCGTTTGTCCAGATTTTTTTGCGCCAGCAGCAAGGCCACTTCCGCTTCCATCCCCGGATAGCGTTCCGGGTTTTTCAATTCGATTAGAATACCGATGCCTTTACCGCCATATCGATCCAATACTTCTTTCAGGGTGGGGATCCGTTCTCCGGCAAAGGCGCTGCCAAACCAGCTGCCTGCATCCAGCCGTTTCAGTTCTTTCAGGGTGAGGTCAGCGATGCGTCCCGTCCCGTTCGTGGTCCGATCTACCGTGATGTCATGGATGACGACAAGGTGGCCGTCTTTGCTGCGTTGGACATCCAGTTCAAAGAAGTCGGCTTTCATTTTCACGGCCTTGTCAAAGGCGGCAAAGGTATTTTCCGGCGCATGGCCGGATGCTCCCCGGTGGGCGATGTTTAAAAAGGGGGAGGGCCGGTTTGCCGCATCCACCTCAGATCCGTGGGGAATCAGAATTCCACCGAATAAGAGGACTCCCATCACCCCTGCGAACAGCTTTTGGATCCCTGGCATGAGGCACACTCCTTTGTGTTGGGTTCGGGTTCTATTATAGTGACGATTTGTGAAGTTGTTTTTAAACATATTGAAAAATTACAATAATGGAACCCTGTCATGCTGAATGGGATTTATTGAAGTATATACATGGGAATCCCTTGTCCGTATCACGACGGATCCACGTGGATCCTTTACCGTATCTTGATATATTTTTTATGAAGTATATAAAGTGGGAAGGGATTTATTTAGATCGCAGGAGGGCCATGAGGGATTGTCTCTCAAAGATAAACAGGACACGATTATCATCCATGTTCCCGATGTTTCTTGGTTTAAGGGCGTATAGGTAAAAACCGGTGCGGGAAAAGGATTTGTCCGACTGCTTTAGCGGCTTCCTATTTCTATCCCGCATGGTTGTCTCGCCGAGGCGAAAGGGATGAAATAAGCAAAAAACGTTGTGGCCACCGCGGAAAAGGCTGGTTCATCAGCATCGTGCACCGCAAGGGAGATGGATCCTCTCCTGCTCAGGCGGAACCCGGCCGATTCGTCGGTTCACCATCAGGCTTCCAGGTGGTCGATTTCTTCGATGAAGAAGGAGAGGTCCGGTGAGATCTGTTGGATCGTTCCCTCCCCCATGATGGTTTCCCCATGCTCGGTAACCGCTTTGAATCCGACCTTTTTATTGCCCACCCAGGGTTGGAGCTGGTCGAGTGTTTCATAGTCCACCCCTTTCAGCAAGATCGATTTCATCCCCAGTGCTTGTCGATAGGAGGGGCCGTCATAGGTGTTTGTTTGAACCATGGGACGCTCATCGTCTGTGAGGGATTGATGAAACCGAACATCCATCATATCTTCTCCCACCCGGACAAAAAACGATTGTAATGAGGTAGTCATTGCGAATCTCCTTTCCTCTGTTGGAACGTTCGTTTATTTACTGGTTAGAATGGACGAAAGTGGCCCCTCTGATGTATCCTTCATTCTCGGATCTCAGAGGGGTCTGAGGCTGCTGATAACCTTCCTATATGGGACCCCGGGGCGGTGTGGCTGTCTTCGTTTCGTTGCAAAAAGCGCAAAGGCTCTCCGCCAGCCACACCGCCCCTCCCTTATTTTTGCGGAAAGTTGAATTACCAGACAGGCCCTAAAGCACAAGTCTCGCTGCAGTCACTTTGTTCCTTAGTCTTGCTTTGACCCACTAACCAGCGGAGTCTCGCAGGATACAACGGTCAGCGGCTTTTTCATTTTCCATATGGTCGCTGGTTTTGTTCGGAGGAGAGGGTGCAGATGATCCCGGATCGGTGAGAGGGAAAAAGGGACGACGGATATCGGATCCCCTGAGGGTCTTTTTTCTTTTGCGAGACGGAATGGACAAGGCATCGATTTTGTCGAACAATGGAGGGGAAAACATGTAAGGAAGGGTGAGATCCGATGAGTGGACCGGTGGAGGATTTCGGGCCGGATTGGTTGGTGGAACGGATTGGGAGGGAGAACGGGAAGTACGGTTTTATGACTCCTTCCTTCGGGGTTCCTTACAAAGGGGAGACGTATTATATAACAGTCGAACCGGATACGGACCAAGCACGGGTGGATCACGAATCGCGAACAACGATCCCGGACACCATCCGTCATCAAGTGTTTGAACGGGCGATGGAATTGCAAGGGTGGGGAGATTTCCTGTTTGGCCATATCGATTTGGACGAAACCGCTGTGGTGGGGGAATGGGAAGATATCGCCCGTGCGTTGAAAGCATTGGGAAAGTGGGGGGATCGGCTAACCACCGCTCAAAAAGAGACGTTGTCATCTCTGGTGAAGCAGTCGCAGGCGTTGGCGGATCAGGACCCGACGGAAATGGTGGGCGAGATTATTCGGGAACAGGAAGAGATCTATAACGGTTTGGCAGGGGAAGAAGCAAGTGAGAAGGATTGCCGGCGGTTACTCCAAGGGCATCGTCGGGTTTGCGACATCCTGGAAACCCACCGGCGAAAGGCGGAGACGGTGACCCGGGCTTGCCAGGCATGGCTGGAAGAAGTAAAAGGTGCGTTTCCCGCTCGTGGGTGGTGGTCCTATCTACGCTACTATCGATGTGTAAAAGAGGTGGAAAGCTGCAGTCAAATTGTTTCCTCCACCCGTGAAGAACTGCTGGTTAAACAACCCTATACTCTTGTCGTGAAATAAGGGCAAAAAAATAAGCCCCAACAAGGGAGCGGAAAATGGGAATGGGTGCAAATATTCGAAAAAAGAGAGGAGCGCTGTATTATAGATAACTATTATCAATCTGTTGTTTAATCCATTGATTGGAACAGCATTCGTTTAACACGGCTTCCTGGTTTTCTTCAATCTTGGATCCGCACACGTGACACACTTCATATTGGGCGGGTTTGGTATGCATGGGATCGCCTCCAAATCAGGTTGGACTCATTATACTATAACAGTTTATGCAATAGCAACCTCTGTTGCACAACAATCAAAGGAAAATGGGTGTGTTTTTTTCAGAGACGAGCCCTTGACTTTTCTCCTCCAATCCCGTAGACTTCTGTATCAACGACATGATCTTTCAATTGTAGTCCCTATAGGGGCAACGAACCGCATCTTTTAACTGGAGTCTCAAAAATTGAGGATTCGATACACCGATGATGGGAGAGTAACCGTGATACGGGCAACCCAGAGAGAAGGCGTCACTGGCTGCAAGCGCCTTTATGCCGACGGCACGGCGAAGGACACCCGGAGGTTCCGGACCGAACCCCCGCTCAAGGCGGGACAGTAGATTCGGACGTCCGCCGGACGATACCCGGCCTGAAAAGCGGGAGACGCATGTGCGTCTTCAACAAGGGTGGCACCACGGGAACCAATCTCTCGTCCCTGACAATACGGTCAGTGGCGGGAGATTTTTTAATGGATGAAGACCATGAAAAGGAGGCGATCGGGATGAACTTTCGCGTACCACGAGGCACCGTCGATTTAATGCCCGGCGAAGTGGAGAAGTGGCAGTTTGTCGAGGAAAAAGCACGGGAATGGTGTCGACGCTACCATTTTTTCGAGGTGCGGACGCCGTTGTTTGAACAGACGGAACTGTTTCGACGCGGTGTGGGGGAGACCACGGACATCGTCGAAAAAGAGATGTACACCTTTGAAGACCGGGGAGGCCGAAGCTTGACGCTTCGTCCGGAAGGGACGGCCGGTGTGGTCCGCTCCTTTGTGGAAAAAAAGGTGTATGGCGATCCCCAGCCCACCAAATGGTATTATATCGGTCCCATGTATCGGTACGAACGGCCCCAGGCGGGCCGACAACGGCAATTTCACCAGTTTGGCGTGGAAGTATTCGGAACAAAGGAGCCTTTGCTGGATGCGGAAGTGATCGACCTCGGCTATCAGTTTTACCGCTCGCTGGGTCTGAAAGGGATCCGGGTGGAGCTGAACAGCGTCGGTTGCCCGGATTGCCGTCCGGTGCACCGGGAACAGCTGGTTGCGTTCCTTTCGCCTCGTCGAGAGGAACTGTGCAAGGATTGCCAGTCCCGCTTGGACCGCAATCCCATGCGAATCCTGGATTGTAAAAATGAAACCTGTCAGGCGATCACGGAGCAGGCCCCACGGATGGTGGACCATCTCTGTGAGGATTGTTCCCCCCACTTTGAAGCGGTCAAAGAGGGGCTGGACGCGCTCCGGGTCCCCTATGTCCTCAACACCCGCTTGGTCCGCGGACTGGATTATTACACGCAAACCGCGTTTGAATATATCGTGGACGGAGTGTCCGGATCCATCGGTGGCGGCGGTCGTTACAACGGTCTCGTCCAGGAGGTGGGGGGACCGGATATGCCGGGGATCGGATTTGGGCTCGGCTTGGAACGGGTGATGCTCGCCTTGGAACACCAAGGGGTGGAACTGCCGCTCTCCAACGAAGTGGATTGCTTCCTCGTCACCCTGGGTGACGAGGCGCAAAAACGGTCGCTTTCCCTGCTGCAGGAGCTGCGTCAGGGGGACTGCTCAGCGGAACGTGATGTTCAAGGGCGGAAAATGAAAGCGCAGATGAAAGCGGCAGACCGGATGAATGCCCGCTTGGTGGCCATCCTGGGCGAAGAAGAGCTTTTGAACAATCAGATTGTCGTCAAGGAGTTGGCTACAGGGAATCAGGAAACGATCCAGCTAGATAAACTGGTAGAATATGTGCGCGATAAACGGAATCACGGATGAAGGAGGGAACCAGATTGGAATCGATGGATCGGACCCATGCTTGCGGGGAATTGACCACTGCCGAGGTAGGGCGGGAAGTGGTCCTGAATGGTTGGGTACAAAAGCGGAGGGATTTGGGAGGGCTGATCTTTTTAAACCTGCGTGACCGTTCCGGAACGGTGCAGGTGGTGTGTAATCCGGAATTTTCTGACAAGGCCGCTCGGGTGGCGGATCAAGCCCGGGGTCAATACGTCCTGGCCGTGCGGGGAGAAGTGGTTTCCCGGTCCAAGGATACGGTCAATCCCAAGATGAAAACCGGGGAGATCGAGGTGCGGGCACAAGAGGTGATCATTCTCAACCCCTCCAAAACCCCGCCGTTTGCTGTTGAAGACGAAGTGGACGTAGAGGAGCAGGTCCGGCTCAAATACCGGTACCTGGATCTGCGCCGCCCGATCATGCAGCAAACCCTCATATTGCGGCATCGGGCGATGCAGGCCACCCGCCGCTTCCTGTCGGAACATGATTTTATCGAAGTGGAAACACCGATGCTGACCAAAAGCACTCCGGAAGGGGCACGGGACTACCTGGTGCCGAGCCGGGTGCACGACGGACGATTTTACGCCCTTCCCCAATCGCCGCAGATTTTTAAGCAACTGCTGATGGTGGCGGGAATGGAACGTTACTTTCAGATTGTGCGTTGTTTCCGGGACGAAGATTTAAGAGCGGACCGGCAGCCGGAATTTACCCAGATTGATATTGAGGCTTCCTTTTTCAATTCCGAACGATTCCAATCCATGATGGAAGAGCTGGTGGCCGCCATCTTTCGTGAGACGATTCAGGTGGAAGTGCCGCGTCCGTTCCCCTGCCTCACCTATCAAGAAGCGATGGAACGGTTTGGCTCCGACCGGCCGGATTTGCGGTTTGGCATGGAGTTGGTGGATCTGTCCGGGATCTTAGCGAACACGTCCTTTAAGGTGTTCGCCTCCACCATCGCCGCCGGCGGTGTGGTAAAAGCGATCAATGTGAAAGGACAAGCCGGGTGGAGCCGTAAAGAGATTGACCAGTGGGGCTCCGTTGCCCAAGAATTGGGTGCCAAAGGGCTGGCATGGGCGGCTCTGAAGGAAGAGGGGCCCAAAGGACCGGTAGCCAAATTTTTGTCCAAAGAAGAGTGGAACCAAGTGGCGGAGGCGATGCAAGCCGAACCGGGTGACCTCTTGTTTTTCATGGCGGACAAGCCCAAGGTGACGGCGGAAGTATTAGGTGAATTGCGTGTTCGCCTGGCGAAGGCGTTGGATTGGATTCCGGAAGGGGCCTACCGCTTTGTCTGGATAACGGACTTTCCGCTCCTTTCTTACGATGAGGAAGAGGGGCGCTGGTATGCGGAACACCATCCTTTCACCAGTCCCAGGGAAGAGGATATACCACTGTTGAAAACGGATCCCGGCAGCGTGCGGGCCAAGGCGTACGATATGGTGCTGAACGGGTTTGAAATCGGTGGAGGAAGCCAGCGCATCCACCGTCGCGAGGTGCAGGAAGCGATGTTTGCAGCTCTGGGCTTCTCAATGGAGGAAGCCCGGGAACAGTTCGGCTTTCTCATGGAGGCGTTTGAATACGGGGCTCCTCCCCACGGCGGGATTGCCTTTGGCTTGGACCGCATCGTGATGCTGTTGGCGGGTCGTTCCAATCTGCGTGAAACAATCGCGTTTCCCAAAACAGCCAGCGCCAGCTGCTTAATGACCCAAGCTCCGTCCCCAGTGGATGATCGTCAGTTGGAAGAGCTCCATATTTCGCGGCGGAAGAAATCTTCGTCGGAAAAATGAGAAAAAGGGACCCTCTTCCCAGGTATTTTGGGTTGATAAGGGAACATTCCATGTGGTAACATAAAAACACAAAAGAGAGCCCTGAGATGTTCGTGGGTGGCCGACAGTTTTGAGCCAACACCTTACCATCGGGAGCCCGAAGTCAACGGTGAGCGCGAATGCCCAAAAGGGACTCGTTAACATCGGTGCAGGGCACCCACCTGCCGAGAGCAGGTTCAAAACTCAGGTGACACGGCATAATGGGGCTCCTTCTTTTTGTTTTTTTACGGATTATTTCACAATTAAAAGCAAACCCCTCTGACCCGGGAATGGTCAGAGGGGTTTTTTGGTGGGTTCATACCGATATGTATACGAACGACAGCTTTGAATCAAGCTGGTAAATATAGTGATAGAAGTGTAAGCGCAAAGGTGGATACCCATGGGCTATAATCGCCGCCGACCCCGAAGGAATAAGAAGCGTGGACCAACCGAGCGGTCGTCCCGTTCTCAAGGAAAAGACCGTCTGTCTCATGATCTGCCCCGTAATCTGGAGAAAGTGAAACAAGAGATGATTGCCTTCGACGATTTGGTTTTACGGGAGTTGAAGTGGGGCGAGAAAGATCCGGTGGCTGTTTCCATTGCCTATATGGATGGTCTGGTGAACCGGGACCAGATCAATGACTACATTGTTCAACCCTTGCTGGAGGAGCCGGGGAAGCGGTTTTCGGACTGGATGGAAGAGGACGCGTTGGGCTGGCTTCAGGAATCGGTCCTGACCGCTACGGAGGTGACTCGGGCCTCAGATTGGAACGGGGTGATCCTCCCCCTCTTGTCAGGCAAAACCGTGGTGCTGTTGGACGGGTGGGACGAAGCCCTCGTCTGCAACACGGAGGGTGGAGAAGTCCGGGATATCGCCGAATCCCTCGCCCAAGCCACCCGGGGTCCGCGGGACAGCTTCAACGAGTCCATCCGGACCAATACCTCATTGGTACGCCGCCGGATCAAAAGCCCCAACCTCTGTCTGGAGACGATTCGGATCGGAAAAGTGACCCAGACGGATGTAGCGATCATGTATATCCGGGGAATCGCCAATCCGAAAATTGTCGAAGAAGTAAGGACTAGGTTAAACCAGATTGAAATCGACGGCATCCTGGAGACCGGCTATATCGAGGAATTGATTGAAGACCGCTCATACACCCCGTTTCCGACCATCGGCAACACGGAACGGCCGGATACTGTGGCCGCCAACCTGCTGGAGGGGCGGGTGACGATCTTTGTGGACGGGACCCCGTATGTGTTGATGTTACCCACGACGTTCCTTCAATACTTTCAAACGGCGGAGGATTACTATCAGCGGTTCGACATCAGCAGTTTTTTGCGAATGCTGCGCTTGGGCACGTATTTTATCGCGATCCTGGGTCCTTCTATCTATATTGCATTGACCACGTTCCATCATGAAATGATTCCCTCCACACTCTTAATCAGCTTGGCGGCCCAGCGGGAGGGGGTTCCTTTTCCGGCGGTGGTGGAAGCGTTAATTATGGAAATTACCTTTGAAATATTACGGGAGGCGGGTCTTCGGATGCCCCGTTATGTGGGGCCTGCCGTGTCGGTGGTGGGGGCGATCGTGTTGGGACAGGCGGTGGTGGAGGCGGGGCTGATTTCTCCCGTGATGGTGATCGTCGTTTCCGCCACCGCGATCGCTAGTTTCGCCGTTCCTTCGATTCCGATCCAAATCTCGGCTCGACTGCTTCGGTTTTTATTTATGATGACAGCAGCTTCCTTCGGATTTTTTGGTATGATGTTGTCCCTGATCGCGATGTTTGCGCATATGACGGCATTGCGTTCCTTTGGTGTCCCGTACCTCTCCCCCTTTGCGCCCTTCATCCTGGCCGATCAGAAAGATGCGGTTTTCCGCTTTCCCAGATGGATGGAAAAGGAACGGCCGGAGTGGGTGGGCGGCAAATCGACCCGGGTCGGGGAGAACATGCAACCTTCACCGCCTCCTTCCGGAGAAACAGGAGGGTAATAAAGGGTGCGACAGACGGGAAAGGCATGGCTCACCATCCTCTTATGTGTGGTGCTGGCGACGGGGTGTTGGGATCGCCGTGAGATCGATGAACTGACGATCGTGGTTGCCATGGGAATCGACAAAACCGAAGAGAAGGGGGTGTATCGGACGTCGTTCCAGTTCGTCAACCCGCGGGAGATCGCCGGACAGGAAGGGGCCGGAAGGACGACGGCCACCACCGTCTATGTCACCACGGGGAGCACGCTCTTTGAAGCGATCCGGTCTGCATCGCGCATCTCCCCCCGGCGGTTGTATTTCGGTTCCACCCGGGTGATGGTGATCGGAGAAAGCTTGGCCCGGGAGGGGATCCATGAAGTATTCGATTTGGTTCACCGGAATCCGGAATTGCGCACCACGATTCAGCCGATTATAGCAAGAGGCACTTCCGCCGAGTCGATCGTCAGCACCGTGACACCGTTGACTGCGGTGCCGGCGGAAAAAATGCGAATGTCCCTCCAAATCACCGAACGGGTGTGGGGGGAAAACCTTCAAGTGGATTCAGACGAAGTGGTCAATGTGATGGTGAGTGCAGGATCCGATCCTGTCATCAGCGGCATCCGATTAACGGGGGATAGTGAAGTTTCGGGAATGCAAGAGAGTATCGGATCGATTCAACCTCGTGCGCGGTTGGAATACGGCGGGCTCGGTTTGTTTCGGAAAGATCGGCTGGTGCGGTGGGTGGACCATCATGCGGCACGGGGGGTGTTATGGGCGATGGACCGGATTACGGCTACGCTGGTGATGGTGGAGTGTGATCAAAAACCCAGGGGAGCCGGGATCTCCATCATCCGCAACCAAACGGATATGGAAGCGGTCCTCAATGGCGAAAAACCGGAGATCCGGCTGTCGATCCGGCCGACGGGGCTGATCGGGGAAGTGAAGTGTAAAGTGGATCTCAACGATCCAAAAGAGATCTTGAAGCTGGAAAAGGCCCTGAGCCGAGCGATTAAGCGGGAAGTGATGGCAGCGGTGGAAAGTGCCAAGAAAGCGAAAAGCGATGTATTTGGATTTGGAGATGCGGTGAACCGGGCGGATAAGAAGCGTTGGAAAAAATGGAAGGAGAAGTGGGATCGCATTTTTCCAACGATTTCGGTGAAGGTAGATGTGGACAGTTCCATCCGCCGCTCAGGCTTGCGGGGAGAACCCTTTTCGCCGGAATAAGACTTGCGTGTTTCGATCCAAAATGATCGATACCGTTTTTATGGATTGCAGGGAGGAGGGGTGGACATGGAAAAAGCAAAAATCAGCGCTTTCCAGCTGTTTAGTCTCATTTTGTTGTTTGAACTGGGGAGTGCTCTTGTGGTGGGGTTGGGAATGGATGCTGAGAAGGACGCCTGGCTGGCGATTTTGATCGGAATGACGGCCGGGTTAGTGCTCTTCCTCATCTATGAACGCCTTTTCCGGTACTATCCCGATCTTCCGTTGACTGGCTTTCTGCAGAAGATTTTAGGCAAGCCCTTAGGGTGGGTTTTCGGGCTCGCCTATGTATTGTATTTTATTTATATCGGGTCTCGGGTGTTGCGGGACTTTATCGATCTGTTGATCACGACGGAATACGGCCTGACGCCGGAGCTGGTCATCGGAACCATGATGATCCTGACGATGATCTATGTATTGATGATGGGCATTGAGGTGTTGGCTAGGCTGGGCGAAATCCATCTGATCATTATGATCATGTTGGGACTGGTAGCCAATTTTTTCATCCATGTGACGGAATTGGTGGAAATCAATCGGTTGTTGCCGGTATTGGAGGAGGGGTGGAAGCCGGTACTGGAAACGGCCTTCCCCCTCACGATGACGTTTCCTTTCGGAGAGATGATCGTCTTTACCATGTTGTTTCCCTATCTGAATCGGCCTAAGAAACTAAAGCGAATCGGATTGGGAGCGATGGTGGCAAGCGGTTTGATTCTGGCTTATACGATTGCGATTAATATTGCCGTGTTGGGAGCGGATGTGGCGGCTCGTTCTCCCTTTCCCCTCATGGGAACCGTCGGCCGCATCATTATTGCTGAAGTAATCCAAAACCTGGACGTCGTTGCTTTGTGGACGTTGATTATTGGAGGTTTTTTCAAGATTTCCCTTTTCTTTTATGTGGCCGTCTTGGGAGTGACGGATCTGTTTAACATCAAACGACATCAATCCATTGTGATTCCCATCGGGATCATCCTATTGATTTCGTCACTGATTATCGCGGAAAACTTTGCGGCTCATATTGAGGAAGGGCTGGAGGTGGTTCCAAAATACCTTCACCTCCCCTTCCAGGTGGGAATCCCGGTGTTATTGCTGATCATTGCCGCGATTCGTCATCGCTTCATGCCGCAAACCACCGGAACGTCCAAGGGATCATGACCGTTTTTTACGGGAGGCCGCTCGCCATCGCTGACCGGCATAGAGGGCGAACAAGACAAACAGGAACAGCAACTCCCCCCGTTGCATGATGATCCATTGCGATAACAAATTGTTCCAGGCGTGATCCAAAGTGGTATTGATCATATCCATTCCGGTATCGATCAAAATAATCAGGGCGAGCAGGCCTAAAAAGATAGCGATGTTTTTCAAATACGTCACCTTCAATCGGTCCGGTTAGGGTTGGCTGAGGATAATAGTGTGAACCATCAGCACTATTTCATACGGAAAATCATGAATGTGAGAAGGTAACTGGATGAAAAAGGATGGGGTTCGGTTGATTATCGGAGTGGATATTGACGGAACGATCAAAAACACGCAGGAAGCCGCCGTTCGCGTTTTCAACGAGGAGCTGGGCCGCTCGATCAAAAAAGAGGATGTGACCGATTTTTACCTGGATAAGGCGTACGGCCTTACCAAACGGGAAGGGACCCGTCTGTGGCGCAAGCTGGAAGCGCGTATTTATTCCTTGGGGGTTCCGCTTCCCAACGCCGCTTCAATCCTGAATCAGCTGTCCCAACAGGGACATCGGATTTATTTCATCACGGCCCGTCCGGGAATGAGAAAGGTGACGCAAGTGACGAAAGAGTGGCTCCAGGAGCACGGCTTTCCCTTTGATGGAGACAACTTGAAGATGGGTTGCCACGACAAGGCTGCAGTCGCTCGGGATCTGGGAGTGGAGCTGTTTTTCGAAGATGCTCCTCAACATCTGGACAAGCTGGTGAAAGCGGGGGTGCCCACCGTTATCGTCGATGCCGTCTACAACCGGAACTATCCCCATGACCTGCCGCGGATCGAGAGTTGGGATGAAGCGATGGCATGGATAAAGCAGCCTCCGAAGCCTCAGTGAGTGATAGATGGGGGCTTTCCTCTCTGATCGATGATTCTTGGCGGGTTGTTCATCACTCCATATGGCCTGGGACGTTCAATGGAAAATAAAAAAGTGAGGCGGGGGGCCTCACAGTGATTTGAGCGACTGATGATCCTTTGATGACAACATCTCTGATGATGAACTCGTTGTATGTTTTCCTTACCCACGTGCAGAAGGATCTTTCACCCATGCCAGGTATTCCGCCAGCTTTCCTTCGTAGCCCCTGTCCGTGGGGTGGTAGAACGTCCGTCCCAAGTGTTCGTCAGGTAGATATTGCTGTTCCACAAAACCGCGGGGGTGATCATGGGGATAGCGGTAGCCGGTTCCCTTGCCTTGCTGTTTGGCGCCGGGATAATGGGAGTCATGGAGGTGAAGGGGTACCTCGCCGCGGGATTCGTTTTTGACCGCCTCCATCGCTTCAGCGATGCCACGGACGACGGCGTTGCTCTTGGGAGCGGTGGCGATATAGATGACGGCTTGTGCCAGAGGGATTTGCGCTTCCGGAAGCCCGATATGCTCCACCGCCTGAGCAGCAGCGGAAGCCATCAACAGGGCACGGGGGTCGGCCATGCCTACATCCTCCGCTGCGTGGATAAAGACGCGGCGCACAATAAAGCGGGGGTCTTCTCCGGCATGGATCATCTTGGCCAGATAGTAGAGGGCAGCGTCGGGATCGGAACCGCGCATGCTCTTAATAAAAGCGGAAATGGTGTCGTAATGGTTGTCACCGCTCTTATCGTAGCGGATCACTTTTCGTTGAATCGATTCTTCCGCCACCTCCAGGGTGATGCGGCGAATCCCGTCTTCTCCCGGCGGCGTGGTGACCACCGCCAATTCGAGGGCGTTCAGCACATGGCGGGCATCTCCCCCCGCCATGGCGACCAGATGGCTTAACGCTTCCACCTCCACTTCGGCGCGGTACCCGCCCAATCCGCGTTCTTCATCCGTCAACGCCCGTCTGGCAAGACGGGTCAGCTCGCTTTCAGTCAACGGCTGCAATTGAAACAGGCGAGAGCGGGACAGAAGGGCCGAATTCACTTCAAAAGACGGATTTTCTGTAGTGGCTCCGATGAGAATAATGGTTCCGTCTTCCACAAACGGTAGCAATGCGTCTTGCTGGGATTTGTTGAAACGATGGATTTCGTCGACAAAAAGCAGCGTGCGCCGTCCATACATCCCCAGGCGCTCCTTGGCTTCCGCTGTAAGCTTCCGGATATCCCCTACTCCTGCAGTGACGGCGTTTAACTGATCGAAGTGGGCTTCTGTCGTATTGGCGATCACCTTGGCGAGGGTGGTTTTGCCCGTGCCGGGCGGTCCATGCAAAATGATGGAAGAGAGTTGATCCGCTTCGATGGCGCGGCGCAGCAGCTTCCCTTTCCCTAGGATATGAGATTGCCCCACCACCTCATCCAAATGACGGGGACGCATTCGTGCCGCCAGCGGTGCTTTTTTTTCTTTTTCCTGTTCGTGTCCGTAATCAAACAGATTCATCGCTTGATTCCTTTCCATCCGTTGTGTCTTTTCCATGCATACCACAAACACGGGGGTGGGAGCAAGAGACGAGGAGGGCGTATCTTTTGGGCAGCGGAATTTTCTCTTCTTTTGGCTATTCGCTGCCAAAACCCTGTGTTAAACTAGGCTGTGTCTGGTAAATATTCGACAGGTTGATTCGAGAGTCTCTGTTTATTTCATTTCCGTAAGAAAAAGAAGGGGCGGTATGGCTTTTGGTTCAGACACACCCTGGGTACGCCTGAATCATCCATTGTTGAAGCATCTTAGGGAAAAAGAAGGGTTGTCGATTGAAAGCGGTCGGAGGCTGGGGTAAAAAGGTTCGCATAGCGGCGAAAGAAGTGGATTGGCATGCCTTCTCCATTCGTTGGGGGGCGTTTATGACCGGTCTGTGGGTGATGGCGTTTGGAATTGCCCTTATGATCCGGGCCGATTTGGGCTTGGCTCCCTGGGATGTGCTCCACATGGGATTGGCCATGGTTACTCCCCTCACGGTAGGGATGTGGTTACAGCTGGTCGGGTTTACTCTTGTAGGGCTGGCCGCTGTCCTCGATCGAAAATGGCCGGGAGCCGGAGCGCTTCTCAATATGCTACTGGTCGGTTTTTTTGTGGATTTGTTTTTGGCAATCCCCTGGCTGGTCACTCCCGTGAATATATGGGGGCAGTGGGGCATGTTGATTGCGGGAATTGCCGTCATGGGTATCGGCTGTGGTTTGTACATCGCTCCGCGTTTGGGGGCGGGTCCCCGTGACGGCGTGGTTTTGGCTCTTTCCGATCGGTGGGGTCTGTCTGTGGGACGGGTGCGGCTGGGGATGGAAGTCGGCGTGCTGGTTTGCGGCTGGATGTTGGGAGGTCCCGTATTTATCGGTACCCTGTTATTTTCGTTGGCGATTGGACCGATGATGCAAACTTCCATACAATTTTGGGAAAAAATGATTGAACAGTGGTTGGGAAGAGGTGTTCATATTGAAGGTATCCACCAAAGGGCGGTACGGCCTTACCATCATGATGGACTTGGCGGCTAGGTATGGAGAAAAGCCGACCTCCCTCAAAAGTGTGGCGGAAAGGCACAATTTATCGGAACACTATTTGGAGCAGCTGGTGGCCCCCCTGCGCAATGCCGGACTTGTCCGCAGTGTGAGGGGAGCTTACGGCGGTTATAAACTCTCCCGTTCCCCGGAGGAGATTACGGCGGGGGAAGTGATCCGGGTGCTGGAAGGACCCATCAGTCCGGTGGAGTTTACGGAGGAAGAAGATCCGGGCCGCAGGGAGTTGTGGCGCCGGATCCGGGATGCCATCGCCGATGTGCTGGACAACACGACTTTGGCCGATCTAAATCAGCACTCGGCTGAAGGGGATCAAGATACCTACATGTTTTATATTTGATGGCAGTGTATGAGGAAATGCAGGTGAGAAGAATGTCCGTCTATTTGGATCATGCGGCGACGACACCCGTTCATCCGGGGGTGAAGGAAGCGATGATGCCCTTTCTGGATGACAAGTTTGGCAATCCCTCCAGCATTCACGGTTTTGGGCGGGAAATCCGCAATGCCGTTGACCGTGCTCGTGACCAGGTGGCCCGGGGACTCAACGCCGATCCCGGTCGGCTGTTGTTTACGAGCGGAGGAACCGAAGCGGATAATCTGGCTTTGATCGGAGTGGCCTGGGCCATGCGGGAAAAGGGAAAAGACCATGTCATCACGTCCCGGGTGGAGCATCATGCCGTACTGGATACGTGTAAGCGGTTGGAGCGGTTTGGTTTCCGGGTGACATATCTTCCGGTCGATCAAACCGGACAGGTGGATCCCGCTGACGTGGCTCAGGTGCTGGATGATCACACGGCGATCGTCAGTATTATGTACGGCAATAACGAAGTGGGCACCCTGCAGCCGGTTGAAGCAATCGGAACCTTGTGCCGGGAACAGGGGGTGCCTTACCACACGGATGCGGTACAAGCCTTCGGAATGGAGGACGTGGATGTGGAACGCTTCCCCGTTGATCTGGTGACGGTGTCCGGCCACAAGATCAACGGCCCCAAAGGGGTGGGAGCTTTGTATGTCGGACGAGAGATTCCCCTTTGGCCCCAGATGACGGGAGGGATGCAGGAGCGGCGTCTGCGGGGTGGAACGGAAAATGTCCCGGGGATCGTCGGCTTTGGAGTGGCGGTTGAACACGCCGTTTCGAATCGTCACGAGCATCGGGAACATGCGATCCTTTGCCGGAAGGCGATGGTGGAAGAATGGGAGCGGACGGGAATCCGTTTTCAGATTAACGGTCACCCGGAACAAACCCTTCCCCATATTCTCAACGTCAGTTTCCCAGGCGCGGACACGGAAATGATGTTAATGAACCTGGATATAGAAGGGGTGGCTTGTGCCAGCGGCTCCGCCTGCACGTCCGGTACCTTGGAAACATCCCATGTGCTCCAGGCGATGAAACTGCCCGAAGAAGTCACCCGGTCGGCCATTCGCTTTAGCTTCGGCCTCGGCAATGATGAAGGGCAGGTTCGCCACGCTGCCCGTACGGTGGCGACGGTGGTGCGGCGATTGACGGGTTGAAAAAATCCCATGGCATAAAAATGCCATGGGATTTTTGTGTGTGAAGAGTTTAAAGGCTCTCCTGCCACAGCTGTAATAAGCGCTTCTCCTTCTCCGGATTGAGCCCCGCTTTCCACTCCTGGCTGTTAGGACGTTCCCGCAGCCAGGCAAGGGTGTCATGAACCGTCTCTTCCACAGGACGGCACGTCAGGCCGGCCACCGCTGCTTTTTTACCAGATACGGCGAGAAGTCCCCGATGAGACTGATGTGTTTCATCTTCTGGAATCCATAAAGGCAGTTCCATCCAAGGGTGGACGTTTTGTTCCATGAGAAAGGAGTCGCTGACCCAAACGGGAGTGGTGTCGCTCCGTCCTGCTTGGGCACAAGCGTGAAGAAAGTCCCCCATGGTGTAGGTGCCTTCAGGAACGACGGCATGAAAGATTCCCGTCTGTTTCTGTTCTGTCATGTCTACTATCCATTCTGCCAAGTCCCGGACATCGATCCACTGTACGGGGCGGTCGGGCCGGCCCGGGGCCAGTACTTTTCCGCCACGGTTAAAACGGTGCGGCCAGTAGGAGAAACGATCGGTGGGATCATGGGGACCGACGATCAAACCGGGGCGCACGATTAAATTTCGGCCCGGCATGGCGTGTTCCACTTCCCCCTCGCATGCAACCTTGAGGGGGCCGTATGTCTCCCCGTTTACTTCCTCGGTTTCTTCTGCCAGCTGTCCCAACGGCGCCGACTCGTCTTGACCGTACTCCGCCAATGATGCGTAGACCGAGAGTGTGGAAATAAAGGTGTAGTGGTCGCTCGAATCTGCCGCCACCCGGGCGGCGTCCCCTACTAATCGGGGTACATACCCACAAGTATCGATCACCGCGTCCCAACGATGACCCCGCAAAGCATCCAATCCTCCGTCCCGGTCGCCGTAAATCCTCGTTGCATGGGGAAATAGATCCGACCCGGTCCTGCCGCGATGAAACAGATGAACCCGATGTCCCCTGTTTAAAGCCGTTTCCGTCAGATGGCGTCCCACAAATTGTGTACCGCCTAAAATCAACAAATCCATGTTGGGCACTCCTCTCCGGCGTTGGCGCGTCACCCCGTTTTCGATCGGATGACGCGATCGATCAGTCCGTATCGTTGCGCTTCATCTGCCGATAGGAAATAATCGCGGTCCGTGTCCTGCTCCACTTTTTCCAGGGGTTGGCCGGACCGTTCCGCTAAAATCCGGTTGATTGTCTCCTTGGTTCGCAACATCCAGCGGGTGCGAATAGCGATATCCGATGCCTGTCCCTGAGTACCCCCCCATGGTTGATGGATCATGACTTCGGCATGGGGAAGGGCCAGCCGTTTGCCAGGGGTGCCGGAGGCGAGTAAGACTGCACCATAGGACGCGGCCAACCCGACACAGATTGTGGAAACATCCGGTTGGATGTGTTGCATGGTGTCATAGATGGCGGAGCCGGCTGTGGTGGATCCTCCGGGACAATTGATATACAGATGAATGTCTTTCTCGGGGTTATCAGAAGCCAGGAACAGTAATTGCGCCACAACGGCGTTGGCCACTGGATCGTCGATGGATCCGCCGAGGAAGATGATTCGGTCCTTCAGTAACCGGGAGTAAATGTCGTAGGACCGCTCCCCGCGGTGGGTTTGTTCAATCACGGTGGGTACGAGGGTCATGGCAGGGTTCCTCCTTTTAAAGCCCGATTCAGTCACGTTGCGTATGTTTTCTTGGCCTTTTACACGGAGGGGGCGCTCGGCTTGGTTTTTTCGTCTTAAGTTCCCATGCACTTCACAGCACAAGTCTCGCCATGGTCACTCTGTTTCCAGGTCTCGCTTTGCTTGGCAACTCGGAAAACCAAGCCTCCCTCCAGAGAAAATATCGTTACTACTGGTAGAAGGGGCCCTCATTTTTGTCTAATCAAGCAACCTTTCCAAGGGGGGTGTTCAGGCTGCTTTTCGGTTGTGAGGGGCTGCCAAATCCTGAGGAGACTTGTGTAATCCGCAATGGGTGGGTTCCGGGAACTTCCATCACCCTTACAACATGATCAGATTCTTCTTTTTGAAGCGGGAATGGAATAACGGTCTCATCACGGTCCCTTTTTGTTTGATCAGGGCTTTCCCACACGATGATCGGTTGGATTCGTTCATGTTCGGCCATTCTAGTCGCTCTCCTTTCCAGGTTGAGGGTATGCGGCAAGAGTCAGGTTGTACCGGGTGCCTTCATCACGCTGGTACTTGGCTGCCAGGCGGCGTACCAGCTCCACATATTCCTCCAGGAACTGTTTTCTCTCCGTCTCATCCGCAAGACAGACAGAGGTGTGCAAGGCAGCACTGGGAATCTCCCGGCCTTCGTCGGTATAGTCCAGGAGACGGATGGTATCGGATTTGATCCGTTCCGATACGTGCAACAAATGGGTGAGGGAACGTTGATCCCGGAGGCGTTTTCGCTCTGTCTCACCCAGGCCGAGGGTGTCGGACAGGATGTATGTACGGGCGATGGCCAGGTACAAGACTTCTACCAGGTTCTTGATTTGACGGGTTCCGGCACGTTGGACCAGACCCGCTTTTTCCAGTGCTTTCATGTGATAATTGATCCGTTGCGGCGGCTCTCCCAACTCCCGTGCCACTTCCGTGGCGGAAGCCGGCTGTGTCAGACGGGAGAGGATCTCCCCTCTTAAGGGATGGAGAAGCTGAGCGGCTTGTTCGGCACTTTCTACGCGGTAGGTTTCCAAAATATCGGGCATCCCGGTCACTCCATAATATAGATGTGTTTCGTAAAAATATATTATTACGTAATCAGATTGTTGTCAATGGCTTCACAAGAATGAGGGTTCTCCTCATTTTTCTTCCGATTGCCCCCTCTTTTTCGTGGATTCCACTGTCGTTTCCCTCTATACTGGAAAAGAGAACACCAGATCGGCAGGGGTGTATGGGATGGAACAACCCGGATTGGACCTGTTCCGGGAGCAATGGTTAAAGGGCTCACTGGTTCAGGAGATTTTTTATAACGAAGAGAATCAGTACGGGGTCTTCTTGATGCAGGTGACGGAGACCACGGAAGAGCTGGATACCGACGAGATTGTGGTGGTCGGCAACATGATGCGCCCCCATCCCGACGAAACCGTGATCGTACACGGGGAATGGATGGAACATCCCCGTTATGGACGACAATACCAGGTCCGCCATATGAAAAAGGAGCTGCCCCGCACCCGGGAAGCGGTAGCCAAGTATTTATCCAGCGGCCTCTTTCCCGGAGTGGGCAAGAAGACGGCGGAAAAGATCGTGGAACACCTGGGTGAGAATGCATTGGAAAAAGCGGCCGCCCGGCCGGAGGTGCTGGCTGAGGTGCCTGGAGTGACCGCTGCTCGGGCGGAAACGATCGCCGACAGTTTGCGGGAACACCATGCGTTGGAACAGGCGCTGGTCTATCTGTATCAGTTCGGTATGGGACCGGCGATTGCTCTCAAAGTGGTTCAAACCTATAAGGAATCCACCATTCAGGTGGTGAAGCAAAATCCTTACCGCATGATTGAGGAAGTGGAGGGTGTCGGATTTCGGCGGGCGGATGAAATCGCCCGTCAGACCGGCCTGGCTCTCGATGCTCCGGAGCGGTTTCAGGCGGCGGCGATCTTTGCGTTGCGGGAAGCCTCCCTCTCCCATGGCCATGTGTTTGTAACCATGGAGCAATTAAATGCTGAAGTGGATCAGTTGTTACATCCGCATGCCAGGGACTGGTTCCCTCCCGAGGAGCGGGAGAGGTTGTTGGACATCATGGCGCATGAGGAACGTTTAATCGATGACCACGGCAAGTTGTACTTACCATCCCTCTTTTTTGCCGAGCACGGGGTGGCGATGCGGGTGCGGGAATGGCTGGAGCGGCCGATGGATCCCACACCCGCCAAAGAATTGTTCCAGGCCGTGGGAGAAGTGGAGGAGGAATTGGGTGTTGCCTACGCGGATAAGCAGCGGGAGGCAATGACCACCGCGGTTGACTCCCCTCTGATGATTTTAACAGGGGGTCCCGGCACAGGGAAAACGACAGTCATACGGGGGATTTGCCATCTGTTTGCCCGCCTGCACGAGTGTTCCCTGGATCCCAAGGATTACGAGAACTCTGAGAAGCCTTATCCCATCCGTTTGGCGGCACCCACTGGCCGTGCCGCCAAACGGATGTCCGAAGCCACCGGGATTCCGGCAATGACGATCCACCGCCTGCTGGGATGGAAAGGGGACTTTTTTGAGCGGGATCAGGATCACCCCATAGAAGGCAGCCTGTTGATTGTGGACGAAGTGTCGATGCTGGATGTCTGGTTGGCCAACCAGCTGTTCCGGGCGGTGCATCAAAATATGCAGGTGATTCTGGTGGGGGACGATGATCAGCTGCCGTCGGTGGGTCCCGGCAAGGTCCTGCAAAATCTGTTGGAGGTGAAGGCCATCCCAAGAGTGGAGCTGACGGAGATCTACCGCCAGGAGGAAGGATCTTCCATCATCCGGCTGGCACACGAACTGAAACGGGGAGAGATGCCGTCCGACTTGATGGACAAGTTGCCGGACCGCCGGTTTTTTCCATGCAAACGGGATCAGGCGGTGGATGTGATCCTGAAGACCTATACGGAAGCGGTCAACCGTGGTTATACACTGTTCGACGTACAGGTGCTGGCCCCCATTTACAAAGGTCCCGCCGGTGTGAATCGGATTAATGAAGCGATTCAGGAATCGATCAATCCGCCCGGGGAGGGGAAAAAAGAGATCGCCTGGGGGGAAACCGTATTCCGGGGTGGCGACAAGGTGTTGCAGCTGGTTAATCACAGCGAACATCCTGTCTATAACGGCGACATGGGCATGATCACAGCCATTGATGAAAAAGCGTCCAACGACGATCCGGTTTTATGGGTACAGTTTGACCGCCAGGAGATTCCTTACAAGCGAAGCCAGTTAAACCAGATTGGCTTGGCATACGCCTGCTCTGTTCATAAGGCGCAGGGCTCCGAGTTTGCCATTGTGATCTTGCCTTTGTTGACGGCCTATCGGCGGATGTTGCAACGAAACTTAATCTATACGGGTGTGACACGCAGTAAATCCTATTTGATTTTGTGCGGAGAAAAAGAAGCCCTTCATCATGGTATCCGGCAAAAAGAGAGGGCGGAACGGAACAGTCAGCTGGTGGAACTGATGCAGCGGGAATGGTAAGCATCCCCCAGGATGGAGAAGGCCCGTTCTTTCCCATACTAAGGACAGCGGAAGGAGTTGATGTTCCTTGCGCAAATCACAGGATATCATCGGCTTGCCGATCATCCATGTGAGTACGGGAAAGAGACTGGGCGCCGTTCGTGACGTATTATTTGACCGAAACCAGCAGTTTCAGGGCTTGTTGGTGGAGGCGAAGGGGTGGATGAAGCGGGGGAAATACCTTCCTGCCGCCGACATCCGCTCATTGGGGGAAGATGCGGTCATCGCAAACCATGAGAAGGATATCCGTCCATTGGATTTACAGGCGGAAAAGTGGGTCGGCTTGTTAACAGGGCAGTCGAAGCTAAAGGGGAGAACGGTCCTAATGGCGGACGGAAGCCAGTTGGGAATGGTGGAAGAGGTCTATTTGGGCCATGATTTGGGAACCCTGTGGGGGTACGAGTTGTCCGAAGGCTTTTTCAACGATCTGATGGAGGGTCGAAAAGTGATCCGGCCCCAAACTCCCCTAACATGGGGAGAGGATGTGTTGATCGCCGACGACGGGCACTCCAACCTGTTGTGAAAGTAGGGTTGCCCGATGCTTCGCTGTCCCAACTGCAACTCCCACGACATGGGCCGTGTTGGCACCCATCAGTATTATTGCTGGGGTTGTTTTATTGAATGCCACGTTGTTGATGGAACAATCACTTCCGTGTATCAGGTGGAGGAAGACGGGAGTTTAAGCTCTCTGGACGACCTGTTTTTGGAAACCGGTCAGGATTCGGTTTCGATGTAAACCTTCCGCAAGGGGGACTGACCCATGAGACGATCCGTTTTGTCCACACTTTTGATCGGTTCCGCAGTCGCTGTAATGTTTGGCGGACGTAAACAACATGGGGCAGACCGTTTGATGCGAATGCTGAACGGTCATAACCAGCCGCGCTGGTTAAAGAATGTGCTCCGAAATCTGGGTCTGATGCGTGTCGTTTCCGTGGCATACGGACGTGGTCTGATCCGCCGTTTCGCTCGCTGACGTCATTGAACCGGCGCGTTTACCATTCTTTCCCGTCTTCACCCTCCGGTTTAACCGGAGGGTGTTTTTTTAGGACGTGTCTAATAAATCCGTAGGGCGAGATCCCGGGTTGGTATGGCTGTCTTCGTTTCGTTGCAAAAAGCGCATAGCGAGACCGGGAACGAAGTGACCTAGGCGAGACTTGTGCTCTATGAGTGCAAAGGCTCTCCGCCTTTTTGCGGAAAATTGAATTACCAGACAGACACTAGTGAGACCCGAGAGCGAAACGACCCAGGCGAAACATGACTTGTGCGGCAAGTACATGGTTGGACACATAAAAGGGGGAGAGCCCGTACTATACTGATGGTGAAGGGGAGGGAGGTGGGAGTGTGGATCGGATCACACAGAACCGGCTGTTGGGGAGAGCGGTGCTCATTTTGGTGTCGTTGGCCATTTTATTTCTTTTGGTACAGATCCAACCGTTGTTGCAGGGAGTGTTTTCGTTCCTGAAAGCGGTGTTGGGCCCCTTTTTGGTGGCGGTCATCATTTCTTATTTATTAAACCCGATTGTAAACATATTGGCGGAGAGGGGTTTTCCCCGTTCCTTGTCCGTTCTGTTGATCTATTCGTTGTTCATTGCCGCCGTTGCCGTCATCATTACCAACCTGGTCCCCCTGTTCAGCATGCAGCTGAAGGAGTTGATTGAACACTTTCCGGAGTGGAATCGTCAGGTGCAGTCTTGGATTGAACAGTACAACCACAGCAAGGATTCCCTCCCTGAGAGTGTACGGGAAGGCGTAGAACAAGCGTTGGATCGCTTGGAAGCCTTTATCACCGATGGCGTGGGCAATCTGATGACCTCACTGGGTTCGACGGTCAACCAATTGTTTATCGTTGTCATTGTGCCGTTTTTGGCTTTCTATATGCTGAAAGACGTGGATGTGATCGAAAAAACGCTGATTACCATGTTGCCGGTGCGGCGGCGCAAGGAAGTGCTTCGCCTCTTTCGGGATGTGGACGAAGCGCTGGGTAATTACATTCGGGGACAGCTACTGGTTTGCATGATGGTGGGACTGCTGGCCTATATCGGGTATTTGATCATCGGTTTACCTTATGCACTGCTGTTGGCGGTCATGGTGGGCATATTTAATGTCATCCCTTATCTGGGGCCGTTTTTCGGAGCGATTCCCGCGATCTTAGTCGCTCTGTCGGTATCCACGGAGATGGTGATTGCCGTGATCATCGTTAATTTGGTGGTTCAAGTGGTGGAAGGCAATGTTCTCTCCCCGCAGATTGTGGGGCGAACCCTGCATCTTCATCCTTTGTTCATTATTTTCGCATTGTTGGTGGGAGGGGAGTTGGGGGGAATCATCGGCTTGATTTTAGCTGTTCCCCTGTTTGCGGTGGCAAAAGTGATCGTGGAACACGCGGTCGATCATCTGGCCAGGAGAACAAACGGGGGCGGACCCGGTTTAAAGTAATCGTTGTTCGTTGTATAATAAAAAAAGAATACAGGTGCGTAAAATGAATCTGTGAACGCGATGAGAGAGCAGAAGTAGGACGGACTGCCGCCAGAGAGGAAAGTCCTTGGCTGAGAGACTTTTCGGGATCCCGGTTCGCCGAACGCCGGCTTTCGAGCGCGGGTGAAAAGCCCGCCGGTTATTCCCGCCGTTATCGGGGCCAAGAGATTCTGCGCGTTTCGTGCAGGATAATTCGGGGTGGTACCGCGGGAAACAGCTTCTCGTCCCTGTCAGGGATGGGAGGTTTTTTTCGTTTTCGCACTTAAAAGCTCCAGGACGACAATTTGGAGGGGCTTTGCCCAAATAAGGAGGATGTGTGATGAGAGGACATGAGATCAGACAAAAATATCTGGACTTTTTCAAGGAAAAAGGGCACCGGGTGGAGCCCAGCGCTTCCCTGGTACCAGTGGACGATCCTTCTCTGTTGTGGATCAATAGCGGTGTTGCAACGTTGAAGAAATATTTTGATGGACGGGTGACTCCTGAGAATCCCCGTATTGTCAACGCCCAAAAATCGATGCGGACCGATGATATCGAAAACGTCGGTTACACAGCCCGCCATCAGACTTTTTTTGAAATGCTGGGCAACTTTTCTGTGGGGGATTATTTTAAGGAAGAAGCCATTTTGTGGGCATGGGAGCTCTTGACGGATTCCCGCTGGCTCGGGTTGGACCCAGAACGGTTGTCGATTACCATCCATCCTGAGGATGATGAAGCCTTTCGTATTTGGAATGAACAGGTCGGTATTCCGGCGGAGCGGATCGTCAAGCTGGAAGAAAACTTCTGGGACATTGGGGAAGGGCCGTGCGGACCCAACTCCGAGATCTTCTACGATCGGGGGAAGGAATACGGAGACGAGTCGGATCCAGAGTGTTATCCCGGCGGGGAAAATGCCCGTTATCTTGAAGTCTGGAATCTGGTGTTCTCCCAGTACAACCACAACCCTGACGGCAGCTATACCCCCCTGCCCAACAAAAACATCGATACCGGCATGGGGTTGGAACGGATGGCGTCGGTGATGCAGGACGTTCCGACCAATTTCGATACCGACCTGTTTCAACCCATTATCCAAGCAGCGGCGAAAGAAGCCGGCGTCACCTATGGGGAAAGCGAATCGATTGATACGGCACTAAAGGTGATTGCCGATCATGTCCGTACATTGGTGTTTGCCATCGCAGACGGTCCGCTCCCCTCCAATGAGGGGCGTGGATATGTACTCCGCCGACTGCTGCGTCGGGCTGTCCGTTATGCCCGTACGCTCGGGGTGGAACGTGCATTCCTGTACCGCTTAACGGGTGTGGTGGCCGATGCGATGAAGGAGTTTTATCCCGAACCCGATGAGAAACGGGACTTCATCGAAAAAGTGATTCGTGGAGAGGAAGAGCGGTTTCTGGAGACACTGTCTGAAGGGCTGTTGATCCTGGAAAATCGCGTGGCGGAACTGAAAGAGCGTGGAAAAACCCAAATCACCGGACGGGATGCCTTCACCCTGTATGATACGTATGGATTCCCGGTGGATCTGACGGAGGATTTTGCCCGGGAACACGGACTGACGGTGGATAAGGAAGGCTTTGAAGCTGCCATGGCCGAACAGCGGGAGCGTGCCCGCGGGGCTCGGCAGGAGGCCGGCAGCATGCAGGTGCAAGGAGGAGCGCTGTCCGAACTGAATGTGGAGAGCACCTTTGTCGGTTATGGAGAAGAGGAGAAACAAACCCGGATTGCCGCCATCATCCACGACAATCGCATCGTCGATGTAGTGGGTGAGGGTACACAAGCCCAGGTTGTGTTGGAGGAGACGCCATTTTACGCCGAAAGCGGCGGTCAGGTGGGGGATCAGGGTGAAATTCACACTTCCCGAGCCCGATTGCGGGTTGACGATGTAAAAAAAGGGCCAAAAGGGGAACATATTCACTATGTGACGGTTTTGGAGGGAACCCTTGCCCTGGGAGACGATGCGACCGCCCGGATCCATCACACGTACCGGCAAGGCGTGATTAAAAACCATACAGCCACCCACTTGTTGCACCAGGCCTTGAAAGAAGTGTTGGGAAATCACGTCAATCAGGCGGGTTCGTTGGTAGCGCCGGATCGGCTCCGCTTTGACTTTACCCACATCGAGGGAATGACACCGGATCAGAAGCGGGAAGTGGAAGAACGGGTCAATCGACAGATCTGGGCCAACATTCCGGTCGAGACATTTGAAAAATCCCTGGCGGAAGCCAAAGCGATGGGTGCGATGGCTTTGTTCGGGGAAAAGTATGGAGACGTGGTTCGTGTAGTCCGGGTTGGGGATTACAGCCTGGAGTTGTGCGGGGGTACCCATGTGCAGCAAACCGGGGAAATCGGGTTGTTTAAACTGGTGGCCGAAAGCGGGATCGGATCCGGCACCCGGCGGGTAGAAGCGGTCACCGGTCGCCACGCCTATCGTCATTTGGAAGAACAACTGGATCAGTTGCACCAGGCTGCCGACCGTTTAAAAACCCAACCGGCTGAAGTGGTAGATCGGGTGGAAGGGCTGCAAGGCCGAATTAAGGAGCTCAGCCGGGAAAACGAATCCCTTCGCGCCAAACTAAACCAAATGGAAGGAGCTAACCTTGCGGATTCGGTGCGGGAAGTGGCCGGTGTTCCCCTCCTGGTGGCCCAGGTGGATGCACCGGATATGGACAATCTTCGCCGGATGATGGATGATTTAAGAGCGCGCATCGGCGAAGGGGTGATTGTGCTGGGTGCGGTAAGCGGGGGCAAAGTACAGCTCGTAGCCCGTGTTTCGGAGACCTATGTCAAACAAGGCCTGCACGCCGGTAAATTGGTAAAAGAAGCGGCATCCCACTGCGGCGGCGGAGGAGGAGGCCGACCGGACATGGCGCAGGCAGGTGGAAAACAGCCGGAGCGCCTGGGGGAAGCGTTGGAAGCCGTTACCCGCTTGGTAGAACTACACGCATCCCGCTGATGGTTTACGATGCCCATAATTGAGGAATAGAGGAAATAACCACATGGTACGCGAATGGTTTTACGAAAGGTGGTCAATAGATAGAAAGAGGTGTTGAGAGTGTCCATGGATAAAACGATGAAGTTCGATTTCCGTGGAGAGGAACAAGAAGCGAATCCTCGTGAAGTGTTGCTGACCGTGTATGAAGCGTTAAGTGATAAAGGATACAACCCGATCCACCAGATGGTGGGATATCTGTTATCGGGAGATCCCGCTTATATCCCTCGAAATAACAATGCCCGCTCTTTAATTCGAAAAGTGGAACGGGACGAGCTCCTGGAGGAACTGGTCAAATCCTATCTGGATAAGGAAAAGGGTTGAGGGCTAAACAGGAAATGACAGATGCTTACGGGAGATGGAGCGATTGATCGAGCGCGTGATGGGATTGGATTTGGGAGGAAAGCGGATTGGGGTGGCTGTCAGCGACCCGATGGGATGGACAGCTCAGGGGATTGAGATGGTTCAGCGGACGGATGATTCCCGTTGGATCGAACGCCTCCACCAATTGATTGAGGAGTATGAGATCCGTTCAATCGTGGTGGGGCTTCCCCGAAATATGGACGGGACGATTGGGGAACGGGGCCGGGCGTGTCAAGACCTTGCCAGGGAGTTGGAAGGCCGTTTCGGCCTTCCTGTCCATTTGTGGGATGAACGGTTGTCGACAGCGGCCGTGGAACGTACCCTGATCGAAGCGGATATGAGCAGAAAAAAGCGAAAAAAAGTGGTTGACCAATTGGCAGCATCCTGGATTTTGCAAGGATATCTGGATGCTCGGAGCAAGGCCCGGGAACGAAGTGACTAAGTCCTCCTTCTATACTATATTGATCGTGTTGGATGGAGGAGGCTTGGAAACCCTGCTGCCAGTTGAGCTCTATGCCGACGGCCCCCTTCGTATGAAAGGGCCAAGAAAAGCAAAGTGAAGCGGCCTGATGGGACACTAGGCGAGGCTTGCACAGTCGAAGGAGGAATACAAATGGATGACAACGGACAACATGAAAATATGACAGAAACGGTATTAATCAGCAACGAGGACGGACAGCAGGAAACCTTTGAAGTCCTGTTCCGTTTTGAACAGGATAACGGCAACAAATACATCCTCCTGACTCCCCTGGATGAAACGCAAGGGGAAGGGAACGAGAATGAAGAAGAAGCCGTGGAACAGGAAGTATACGCCTTTCGCTATGAAGGGGATGGAGAAAACATCAACCTGATCCCGATCGAGGATGATGGGGAGTGGGATATGGTGGAAGAAGTGCTTCGCACGTTGGAGGATCAGCTTCAAGACGAATCCATGTGAATGGGAGAGCCAGGTGATAATCCGATGGATAAACGGGAACAGCGGATGGCCAAACGGTTAAACGTACTGGAATCCATCTGGGGATCCAAACTGATTCTCAGTGATGAAGAAGGTGTCGATCCGGATTCCCGTTATCACCTGCTCCGCGAATTGGATATCAATGGTCGTCATTACGCCCTCTTGTGTACAGATGAAGAACCGGAATCGGATGCTTACGTCTTTCGGGTGACCCCTTGTGGGGAGTCCTATCGGGTTGAACACGTGGAAGACGAGAACGAGTGGGATGAAGTGGCGGACGCGATAGACGAAATGCTCTATTTTGACGAATGATGACGAATAACGGGGGAAAACCTCGTTATTTTTTTTTGTACATGTGATAACATAAAAAAGGTGAAACTCCGCAAAGAAGGAGCACATCGGATGAAGTGGCTGATGCGACTTTTTTACACTCTGGCCTTGTTCGCAGCTTGGTCGGTGTTGGCTTATTTTTATGTGGATTACACATTGAGTTCTCCACAACGTCATGAACCCGTCCAGTTTGAGATTAATCCAGGTTCTTCCACAGCCGACATCGGCCGCATGTTAAAGGATGAGAATTTGATTCGCCATGATTGGTTCTTCAGTACATACTTGTTCCTCACCGGCAACCGCAGGCTCCAGGCTGGAGTTTATGAAGTGTCACCGGAGATGGACATCGACAGCATGTTGGACATGTTCACCAAAGGTCGTCAGAATACTTACACGGTCACGATTCCGGAAGGCTTTACAATCGATCAAATTGGTAGTGCCATCGATAAAAAAGGAAAAGTGAGTAAAGAGGAGTTTTTGAAAGCGGTGGATGAGGGAGAATACGATTTTGATTTTATCCAAAACATCCCCGAGAAAGAAAACCGGACGTACCGGCTGGAGGGATATCTGTTCCCCAGCACGTACAATATTCCAAAGACGGCCAATGCTGAGGATGTGGTAAAATTGATGCTGGGGCAATTCGCTGCCCGGATGGAAAAAAGCGGTGCCCTTCAACGTTTGCAGGAGCGGAATATGACCGTCGATGAGTGGGTGACGGTGGCCTCCATTGTGGAACGGGAAGGACAAGCGGAGCATGAGTTTCCCAAGATTGCGGGAGTGATCCAAAACCGTTTGGATAAAAATATGCGCCTCCAGGTGGATGCCACGATCCAGTATGCGCTGGGTGAACAAAAAGAACGCCTGTATTATAAAGACCTGAAGTTGGATAGTCCCTACAACACGTATCGAATCGACGGTCTGCCGCCCGGGCCGATCGCCAACCCCGGTGAGCGGGCATTGACTGCCGTATTGGAGCCGGAGCAGCATTCATACCTATACTATGTAACGAAGAAAGATGGAACCGGGGAACATTACTTTGCGGAAACCTATGAACAGCACCGGAATTTTATCGCTCAAAGCAACAAAACGCAGACACAGAACAGTGGCCAATGATGAAAAGGGGTTTGCCCGATGCAGGGGACCCCTTTTTTCTTCAAGCTTCATTCCTTGCATTCCTCCCGGGGTTGCCGCCATTGAATGAAGCGTGTACAATCCAGGGAGAGCCAAAATCATCAAGAGAGGAACACCGGAAACATGAAATGGATCTGGAGTATCCTGTTGACTTTAGTCATCACGGCTGCTCTTGCCGTGAGTGGTTACTGGTATGTACAACAATCACTGCAACTTTCGTCCGGCGGCGAATCGGTGGAAGTAGAGGTTCCACAGGGGGCGTCGGTTTTGGACGTGGGTCAAATATTGGAGCGGGAGAACGTAATCGAACATGGCTGGCTTTTTGCTCTTTATGCATGGCTGGAAGGAAAGTCCAAGGGGTTGAAAGCGGGTGTGTATGAAATCCCTCCCCATTCCACCGCACAAGACATACTGGGTATCTTTGCGGATGGATCGCAAAACGTGATGAGTGTAACGATTCCGGAAGGGTTTACCGTGGATCAGGTTGCGGATCGGGTGGCCAAACGGGGAGTGGAACGGGAAGCATTTCTAAAAGCGGTGAATGAAGCCGAATACGCCTATGATTTTGTACAACAGATTCCGGCGGATCCGAAGCGAACGCATCGGCTGGAGGGCTATCTGTATCCGATCACGTACAATCTGCCACGGGATGCCGATCCCCATGAGTTGGTGGACAAAATGCTGCGCCAGTTTCAACGGGAATTGGAGCATGACGATATCAAGCAGAAACTGGACCAAAAGGGATTAACCGTAGATGAATGGGTTACCATCGCTTCCATTATCGAGCGGGAGGGCCAAGTGAAGGAAGAGCTCCCCCGGATCGCCGGTGTAATCTATAATCGGTTGGACGACGGCATGAAGCTGCAGGTGGATGCCACCGTCCAATATGCACTCGGAAAGCAAAAAGAGCGGCTCTTCTATAAAGATCTGGAAATTGACAGCCCTTATAATACCTATCGAATCGAAGGGCTCCCGCCCGGTCCCATCGCCAATCCCGGCAAAGCGGCGTTGCGTGCGGCTTTGGAGCCGGAAGAGCACGATTACTTTTTCTATGTGACCCGGAAAGACGGGACAGGGAAACACTACTTCGCCCGGACGGAAAAAGAGCATGAACAAAACATCGAGAAAAGCAAGCAAAGGCCATAAAATATCGGTCCTAAACAAGCCCCCTCCACTAATGGCAGGGGGCTTATCCAAAGAAAGAAATGGAAGACCGGTAAAGCAGGTTGGATTTAAATCAGGAGTGCGTGTTTTTCCAGGGACGGCTTTCGTTTTTCACTTGGAAGTGATCCCCGCCTTTTTTAGCCGCATCATCGGTTCCCCAATCGATTTCCCGATCCAGTTTTCGCAACAAGGGGATGTGTTTGGAGCAGTGAATATACGCTTCCTCCACATCCACGAGCACCCAGCGCTCCGGTTTTCTCCCGTCTTCCGTCAGGATATCCTCCCGGATCACATCCGGTAAGTCCGGTTGAATCAGCAATTCGGAGTTCTCCAATATACTTGCTTTTCCGTTTACATGTAATCCCACGGCTGTTTGGAAGAAGTCGATGAACAGCATCCCGATATGAGGATTTTCGACGATATTTCCGAGGCTGGCCATCACACCGTTTCCCCGGTATTCGGGATACATCAGCTGTCGATCATTGATGATGCGGACAAATCCGGGTGGTCCAGCCCGAAATGAGGAGTCACACTCACCGTTGCCATCTGAGGTGGAGAGGAAGACCATTTCTTGTCGGGCGATATAGTCGATCATGACGTCGTTTAGGCGGTCCATCATCTGATGGTTGTAAAATGCCAACGCGCGTTTGTCCGTGCCGTATTGCTTTTGCAGAAGGTGTTCCCCTGTGGAGCCTGGAAGGGGGGATTTCCGCTCCGCTTCGGTTTGAGTAGGGGGGGAGGGCAAAATTCGATTGGTCACTTTTCGTTTCAGCCGGCGTAAGCCACCGATGATCCGTTGCGGTGAGTCGTTCCAATCCACACTTTCACCCCTTTGTCAGAAATAGACAGAATAATCGCACCAAACTATGATAGGAATCACACTATTATAGGGAGTAAGCATGGACAAATGTCAATGGACTTTCCAGATGAAAGTAATAGAGATCCCAGGTTGATAAGTATATGGACCGATTCGCTTGCCCAAGCTGGAGAGGAACAAGGGGGCGGTCCGGTTATGGAGATTCAATTCAGACGGGGTAAATACATCAGACAGAAGCGGACATGGCTGGTTTCCCTCGCGTTGATCCTCGCATTTTCCGCATTGTTGTGGCGATTGTATGGGGTGCAGATGGGTTCATCGGTTTCCTTCTCCCGAGAGGAAACGGACCTGATTGCCAGGGCGGAGGAACAGCAAAGCCGGGTGGTGGTAGTGGACAGCGGTCGGGGAAGCATATTGGACCGTCATGGGGAATCCCTGACGGGGACGCGGGATTGGCGCTTGTTCGCCTCCCCCTTTTCCCAAGCCCAGGTGGAGGCTCATCACGGTAAGTTAGGCCGTCTGGCCTCGCTGCTGGGTTGGACCGAGGGGCAATTGGTCCATCAACTAAAATCGTTAACGATGCCCGCCGCCCTCTCTCAACCGGATGGAAGGGAATTGGTGTTAAAAGAGAAACAGGCTCAAATGGTGAGAGAGTTGGAGATCTCGGGAATTGATGCCCTTGAATCGGATGACCGCTGGCGGAACCGCGGTGCCCGACAAGTGATTGGTCGAGTGGAGCGAAACCCATTCTTGATCCAACAACGCTTTCCGGAAGAATGGGAGCATGGCCTATACAACAGTCATTCCCGGATCGGGGTGACCGGGCTGGAGTCCAGTTTTGAACCGTTTCTTCGCGCCGACGGGTCCACTTTGCTCAGTTACACGACGGATGGCAGGGGACGCCCGCTGAACGGGCTTTCGATGAAAGTGGAGGGTACTTCTGAAGGAGCCTCTTATCGCTTGCTGACGACGCTGGACCGACGGATTCAGGCAGTGGCGGAGCGTGCCCTGGATGATGCGGCGGTGGGAGAAGGGGCGGTATTGGTGCAGGAGATCGCCAGCGGGGATTTGCTGGCAGTGGCCAGCCGTCCCAGCGAGTACAACCAGGAAAAGGAATGGAATCCATGGGATAATCGGGCGTTGATGGAGACCACCCCGGGTTCCATCTTTAAAACGGTGGTGGCGGTTGCCGCTTTGGATACAGGGAAAGTGAAACCGACCGATAAGTTTCACTGTAACGGCCATCTGGGGCGCTACGGCTTGCGGGATTCCAACCCTGACGGACATGGCACGCAAACCCTGGAACAGGCCTACGCCAATTCGTGCAATGTGGTGTTTGCCCAGGTTGCGGAAAACCTGGGCGGCAAGACGCTTGAAAAGTATGCCCATCGCTTAGGGTTGGGAAGCCGTGTGTTGTGGTCAGGAACGGTGTTTAAGGAGAAAGGTTTCCGCCAACTCCCCCAGGAACACCAGGGGGTGATCTTTTCCGATGAAGCTACCCGCGGGGATGCAGGCGCCGTTGCCCAGACGGGAATTGGACAACGGGATGTGCGGGTGACTCCATTGCAAGCGGTCAATATGGTGACGACACTGTTCCATGACGGCCAAACCTTAAATCCTCGGGTGGTGAAGGAGATTCAGCGGGATGACAATGAAACGTTTTTCGCTTTTGAACCGCACACGTTGGCCGTGGATCAATCGATAAAGCCGGAAACACTGCGCCAATTGCGAAAAATGATGCGCACCGCTGTCACTGACGGAACGGCCCAATCTCTGAAACCCTCCGATGTCAAGATGGCGGCCAAGACCGGAACGGCTCAACTGGGCCCGGACTATGATCATTTCAACAAGTGGATGATCGGCTTTGGTCCGACGGATGAACCCCGTTATGCGATTTCGGTCGTCATCCGTTCTGTGGAGGACAGCAAGGATGATCGAGCTCACCGGGTATTTCGGCAGGTGATGGAGCAGACGGTCAAAGGTGAGAAACCATCGTGAGTGGTGTTGAACCTTGTACCCATTCCCTTGCCAGAGAGAAAGGCTTTTCGTTACAATGTTTGTAAGTGAATAACGTTTCAATCCTTCGGGGCAGGGTGAAATTCCCGACCGGCGGTGATGGCGGGTGACCGCCTCAGTCCGTGACCCGTTCCGTCAGGAGCGGTGGACCCGGTGTGACTCCGGGACCGACAGTATAGTCTGGATGGGAGAAGGATGACTACACGTACACGTGGAGTGGAGGAAGGGTTTATCTCTCTGATTGGTAAACCTTTATTTAAATCTGCACTCTTTCCCGGACCCGAAGAAGAGGTGGATCTCTTTTTTCGGGCCTTTTTCGTTGTACGGTTGTCATCAGATACACAAAAAGGAGAGTGTTCTGGTGGCGAGACGATTCACGACAGCCAAACTGACGATGGTGTCCCTTTTGTCCGGATTTGCTTTTTTGATGCAGTACTTAAACTTCCCGCTTCCCCTCTTTCCCGCTTTTCTGAAAGTGGACTTCAGCGAAGTGCCTGCCTTGGTGGCGGGACTCCTGTTCGGTCCGTGGATGGGGGTGTTAGTGGAACTGATCAAAAATCTGCTGCATTATCTCTTCACCGGCAGTGAGGCAGGGCTACCCATCGGCGAACTATCCAACTTTCTCGCGGGCAGTATCTTTGTGGTGATCACCGTCTGGATCGCCCGTCGCATGACCGGCCTGAAAGGGATCATCACCGGTCTGGTTGCGGCGACTGTGACCATGGCCGTGATCATGAGCGTCGCCAACTACTGGGTGATCCTGCCGGCTTACGCGTTCCTGATCAACTGGACGATAGAGGGACCGGAAAAAGTGGCGCTGGTTCTCTACGGTATCGGCCCCTTTAATCTGGTGAAAGGCTTTTTGATCGCGTTGGTGTTCGTTCCCCTCTACATCCGTCTGAAGCCTCGGCTCCAACAGTTATCCGGTATAGAACGCGTCGCTTGAAGTTTGCGATCATTTGCATGATGGAACGAACGTTATTCACTTCAGCCGACCCATGATGGGTCGGTTTTTTGATGGGTAAAAATGAAGCTCTCTCGATAAGCGAATTGGACCCATCCCAATCCCCGCGGAATGGACCTACACCCTCTTTTCTCCCTGTGATACCGTTTTTCAAACGGAGAGTGGGGGATGAAGAGTGGAAAAACGTGGGTTGTACTATGGATGTTTAACTTTAGCCATGATGATCGTGGGCAGTTCTGTCGTGGCAGGAAAGGTGATGGCGGAACGATTGCCGATCTTTTTGGCGTCTGGAATTCGTTTCGGAATCGCGGCGGCCGTCCTGCTGATCTGGTTACAGATAAAAGAAGGGGGTTTTCCGAGGATCGAACGAAAAGAGTGGTGCTGGTTGACCCTTCAGTCTTTTGCAGGGGTATTTCTGTTTAGTATCTGTTTGCTGGTAGGGGTTCGGTTTACCACGGCGATGGAGGCGGGTATCTTAACCGCCACAACCCCGGCGCTGGTGGCGGTGCTTTCCGTATGGTTGTTGAAAGAAAAGTGGGAGCGATCGCTCGGAGCGGGACTTCTACTCGCCATAGGGGGAGTGGCAATTCTGAAGTTTCATGCTGGTTTTTCCGACACTCAGGTGACCTTTTCCTGGTTGGGCAATTTCCTTGTGATGATGGCGGTGGCTGGAGAAGCGTTGTTTACGGTGGTGGGAAAAATCCTGTCTCCCAGGTTAAGTCCGTTGGCTATTTCCACTGCAGTGGCGGGAATCGGCTTTCTCTGTTTTTTTCCCTTTGCCATTGTCCAAGCCTGGACGTTTGATTTTTCTTCCTTGACCGGACTGGATCTTTTTCTGCTCCTCTATCATGCGTTGATCGTTACGGTGTTGGCTTTTTTTCTTTGGTATACGGGCGTGTCAAGGGTCAGGGGGAGTGTTTCGGGTTTATTCACCGCTGTGATGCCCCTTACCGCTGTCCTGTTGTCTGTGATGGTGTTGGGGGAAGCATTGACCCATTCGCATTTGATCGGAATGGCATTGGTTCTGGCCGGAATTGCGGCAGGTACGTGGAGGTCGGGAGAGGGGTCAAGTGTGGAGCGAGAAAAAGAAGATCAGGACAGGGGTTGCCCAGAAAAAACAGCCGATGAACGGGGGCGTCAACCGTGCTAAGATAAATAAGTGTATCGTCCGTGGCTATCGATGATAGGAGGAAGAGCAGCATGCACGGGCATGGGATGGTGTGATTGAAAGTGCCTGTCTGGCCCATTTATCTTTTCATGAGAAAATGGAGGGTCGGTATGGCTGGCACTACGGATTGTTCAGATACGCCCCAGAGAATAGATCACTTTTCGCAGTATGAATGGGAGTAAAAGGATGGTGAACCGAGGATGGAATGGTCAAGAGAAGAGTTATATCGGCGGATACAGGAGGCGCATCCGGGAGAGTTGGATGCCCTGCAAAAGCAGGTGGAGGGGTCGCCTTGGCGGCAGGCTTATCATATCCAGCCATCCACCGGTTTGTTGAACGATCCCAACGGCTTTGCCTACTATCAGGGAAAATACCATCTGTTTTATCAGTGGTTTCCTTTTGGTCCGGTACACGGGATGAAGCATTGGTATCACACCGCATCAACGGATCTGGTGCGGTGGCACAACGTCGGGGTGGGGATTGAGCCCACGGAGTTTTTTGAAAGCCACGGGGCTTATTCCGGAAGCGGGATCGTCCACGAGGGAAAACTGTATCTTTTTTATACTGGAAACACCCATGATGCCGACTGGGTGCGCCATCCATACCAGTGTATGGCGGTGATGCATCCGGACGGACGGATCGAGAAATGGGAGAAGCCGGTGATTGCCGCTCCTCCCGAGGGGTATACCTCCCATTTCCGGGATCCCAAGGTGTGGAAAGAAGGCGAGCACTTTTTTGCGGTGATCGGTGCGCAAAGAAAGAAGGATGAGACGGGATGCATTCTCCTTTACCGCTCTCCTGACTTGCGGGAGTGGGAGTGGGTGGGCGAACTCGAAACGGCTTTGCCGCATTTCGGCTATATGTGGGAGTGCCCGGACTACTTTGAGGCGGATCGTCGGGGTGTGTTAATGTTCTCTCCTCAGGGATTGACCCCGCAGGGGGATTCCTACCAAAACATCTATCAATCCGGCTATCTCCTCGGTGAGCCCCTGGACTTCCATCGTCCCCGAATCCACCATGGCCCCTTCCGGGAATGGGATAACGGATTTGACTTCTACGCCCCGCAGACGACGGAAAGTCCGGATGGACGGCGCATCCTGGTGGGGTGGATGGGGTTGCCGGATCTCGCCTATCCAACCGATGCTTACGGCTGGGCCCACTGCCTGACGCTTCCCCGTGAAGTGATCCGCAAAGGGGATCAGCTCTTGCAGCAGCCGGTCCGGGAGTTGGATTCCCTCCGGGGCGAGTCGCTTACCATCACCGATGCCATAAGCTCCGAAACCAAGGCGTATGAAGGCTTTCTGGGAACCACGTATGAACTGGAGTGCCGTTTTACGCCGGAAGACGCCTCCGCGTTTGGAGTGGAACTTCGGGTGGGGGACGAGGAAAAAACGGTGATCCGCTACGACAAGGAGCAAAAGAAGGTGATCCTCGACCGGTCCTCATCCGGCGCTCCGGTTGCGGTGGATTACGGAACCTCGCGCGCCCGCTTCCTGGATGCCGATGAGATTTGCTTACGCATCTTTATGGACGTATCCTCCATCGAGTTGTTTGTCAATGACGGAGAAGCCGTTTTCACCTCACGGATTTTCCCCTCCAAAACCAGTGGCGGAATTCGGTTTTTCTCCGAACAAGGCAAAACCGAGATGGAAGCCGTTTTATGGCCATATCAGCTGGATTGATCGGGAGCCATCCTGCATGCAGGATGGCTCCAACTATATAGGATGATTACAACATGTCACTGTTTCAACGGGAGGTGGGTGAAGCGGCTTGTGCCAGCCGGTCGATACCGATGGCAATATCCTGTTCCGCTACGTTCCCAAATCCGAGAATCCAGATGTTATCATCTCCGGGCAGGGGGTACATCCGAACCCGGTGTCGCCGAAGGGACGGTTCCGGAAACGTGACGGTTACGGGAAAACGAACCGCGATGTGAAGGCCGGCGGAGCCTCCGAAAATGTCCGCCGTGGGAAAGGAAGAGGCCAATGCCTGAAGCAGAATCCGGTGTTTGCGGGCATAGGCTTTGCGGCTGTTGCGAATGTGCCTTTCCAGATGGCCGTCCCGGATAAAAGCGGCCAACACCCGTTGCTCCAAAGCGGAGGTATGAAGGTCGACCAGCCGCTTGAATCGTTGCACGGACTTCACCCAGTCTGGGGGGAGCAGCATATAGCCTAATCTGAGGGCGGGGGAGAGGACTTTGCTGAACGAACCGATGTGAACGGTTCGTTCCGGTGCCAGTTCATACAGGGAGTGAAGCGGACGGATGTCGTACCGGAATTCACTGTCATAATCGTCTTCCACGAGGATTGCGTTCCGCTTCCGGGCATGTTGGACCAGTTGGATCCGACGCTGGATGGGTAAGGTTCCACCCAGAGGGTATTGATGGGAAGGTGTGGTGACGATCAGACGTGCGGAGTTTTCTTGCTCCAGATGATCCGTCAACAGCCCGTCCCGATCCACGGTCAGGGGATGGACATTTACCCCCTGGGAGGAGAAGATGGCGTGGATTTCCGAATTTCCCGGCTCCTCCAACCCGACTGCCGTTCCCTCTGACCGCCACAGAAGTGCCAGCAGATGAAACGCCTGGGCTGCGCCTGATGTGATCAGAATTTGATCGGGTGGACAGATGATCCCGCGTGTTCGATTCAGGTAATTACATAAGGCTTCCCTCAATTCACGAATTCCTTCCGAAGGATGATAACCGAATAACGCGGACGGAGCGTCTGCAATCGCTTCCCGCTGTAGTCGCGTCCATACTTTGCGCGGAAACCGCCCGAGATCGGGGATCCCTGGACGGAAATCAATTTCATCCGCTTCGACCGCAGCCGGTGGTACAGTCGTTTTTTCCCGTTGGAGACCATGCCCCAGATACGCTCCCGCCGCCACAAACGTCCCCGCTCCCGTACGGCCGTATATGTATCCCTCCGCCTCCAGCCACTCGTAGGCTTCCACGATTACATTGCGCGAGATGCCCCACTCCGTTGCCAATAACCGGGTGGAAGGAAGACGATCCCCCTCCCGCAGCACACCCGCCAGGATTCGCTCCCGGATCTGGTCGTAAACCTGCCGGGTGAGAGGGATGTCCAAGTCACGGTCGATGGGAAGCCACAGCATAGGGGATCACTCCTTATCAGGTTAAATATAAATACATACTAGAATATTATAAAATGAAATCGAAATCGATCTTATCTTCTTTAGAAGGGAGTAATGACGTGAAGGAAACAATGAGGCGCAAGCTTTTTTCTGCGTTTGTCGCATGGGGGTTTTTCGCTATCTACAGTGGGTTATACATGGTTTACGAAATTCTCCACCTCACGGGGTTTTTCTCCATCTTTAGCGGGTTATATACGGCTTACGAAATTCTTCACCTCGGTCCGTACAGTCCCACTCCAGATTATCTCCTGTGGTTCTGGATATACGCTTCCATTATCAGCGCATTAGTCATACTGGGGATTGGCATGCCAGTCTCTCTTTTATCCGATTGGGTGACTAGAAATAATCCTCCCTATCGACCGTTTATCGCTTTTCTGATTCATGCTGGATTTATTGCCTTCATGTTTGCCATCATGCTTGATGCTGGAGTGGGATATGCTGAAGCTAGATATGAAATAAAATCGGTTCCAGCTTTTATATACCTTATGATCGCGATTGTTTTTTGGATGGCAGATGAATATTATCGAAAAAAAAAGAGAGCCTCTTAATTGTATCGACGAATTAACCATAACGAAACAAGATGAGAGGAAGAATCGGCAGGAGAAAAAGCATATTTCCTATAATCCCTATCCATCCGTATTTCTTCTTCTCCATAACCGCCTTTATACCCAATCCCATTCCAACAGGATAGGCAACGGAACTGATTAGAACGAAGATTTCACCATCAAAGCGGATAAAGTTGATATGGATAAAGTTCAAGATGAGAATGACAAGGGAATAGATCGTCCATTTTCCTAGCTTCATCTGTCGTTATTCTCCTTTTCGTCAATCAGGAATCCTATGCAGGGAGTGTGTAAATGGGCCGCAACCCTTATTTTAACCAAAGAGTGAGGGTAACCCAAGCGTGCAGGAAGACAAAAAAGCCCCTTTTTTGGCACTATCGTTTGGATTGACCCAACCACAGGGAGTCATTCTGTATGTAGGATGGCTTTCTAAGGTCTCGCAAGTTCAGTACTAATTGGATGTAGTCTTCAATATATTAGGGGTTCTCGCTTTCGGAATGAAAATGGAAACATGAGTAAACTTATGATCCCTGTCCAAACGGATAGGCGAGCGGAAACAATAATTTCGGCCAACCATATATCCAATCAGTATAATGGCCAAAGGCGATTTCCGAAACCCGTTGCGCTAAATAAGTCTGCAGATAAGTCCGCATATCTTCATAACAAATTCCTCGGGAAGAGGGATTATACATGCACAGGTTTCCTAGATAGGGGCAGAAAGGAAGTGAAGGTATTTTGAAAGAAACGATGAAGAGGAAGTTTTTTTCTGCTTTTGTCGCATGGGGATTCTACGCAATTTACAGTGGTTTATATATTGTTTATGATGGTCCGTATACTACTCTTACTCCAGATGATCTACTTTGGGTTTGGGTAATGATATCTATAGTCAGTGCAATAGTTATATTAGGAGTTGGCGTACCTGTTTCTCTTTTATCCGATTGGGTTACTAGAAAGAATCTACCTTTTAGACGGATCATCGCTTTTATGATTCATGCTGGATTTATGATTGCCCTAATGCCTTATACTGCTGCTGGATATAGAATCGTATCGGTGCAAGCGTTTATGTTCCTAATGATTGCTATTGTTTTTTGGGCAGCAGACGAATATTATCGAAAAAAATGGGTTGGTGCGCAATAAGCGCACCACTACGTTTATTGATAGGAAAAACAATGTTGTTGGCCTGGTATTAGATAATGAAACCCTTCGTGTTTATGTGTATGAATAGTCCAAATCGTGTCACCTGGATGTCCCCATATAAAATTCATGAGATGGAGCGCGGTCATGGCAGCCCCGTATATATTCATACCAATAACTAGCCATAGGCGCTTCCACGACTACATTGCGCGAGATGCCCCACTCAATGACCAGGTGAAGGAAGACGACCCCCTCCCGCAGCACACCCGCCAGGATTCGCTCCCGGATCTGGTTAACCTACCGGGTGAGAGGGATGTCCAAGTCACGGTCAATGGAAAGCCACAGCATGGGGGATCACTCCTTATCAGATTAAATACAAATAAATACTTTAATGTTATAAAATGAAATCAAAATCGATCTTTTCTTTATTCAAGAGGGGAGTAATGAACGTGAAGGAAATAATAAGGCGCAAACTTTTTTCTACGTTTGTCGCATGGGGGTTTTTCGCCATCTATAGTGGGTTATACACCGTTTACGAAATTCTCCACCTTGAACCGTACAGTCTCACTCCAGATGATCTCCTTTGGTTCTGGATATACGCTGCCATTATCAGCGCATTAGTCATATTGGGAATTGGCATACCAGTCTCTCTTTTATCCGATTGGGTGACTAGAAATAACCCTCCCTTTAGACGGTTTATTGCCTTTTTGATTCATGCTGGATTTATGATTGCCTTGATGTTTGCCATCATGCTGGATTCTGGAGTGGGATATACTGAAGCTGGATATAGAATGGTATCGATTCAAGCTTTTATGTACCTTATGATCGCGATTGTTTTTTGGATGGCAGATGAGTATTACCGAAAAAGAAAGAGAGGGTGTGTTTTGTAGTCAATCTCTTTTCTAATTTCAATTAGATATTTAAGTTGCTTATCCGGATGAAACTACAGTTGTACTTTTGACAGTATGGTATGACAGATTTCTTTAAAACGGTCAACATCCACTTTGGTATGACGCCTCGTGTAGCAGAGTATGGTTTGTAACTCTAGCATTTTGGTTTGAACCTGATAGAGTTGTGTTTCTCTCTGATTCCATTCCCTCTTTTCAAACGATTCATAAAGTGATAAGGTAGTGTTTAAATCATTTCATTATAAAATGTTCATTAAAGGTGAGATAATCATCATCACTTTACACTTATTTCACACCTTTTTTCTAGATGAACTAACAAAGGGTGAAAAAACAGAATTGATTGTCTGGTAAGGAGGGGGCAAACCAATTGGGGGCCAGTCAAACGAACGTTCAACTTCAACCCAGTGTTCAGTCAAGACCGCGGTCGCTTTGGCATAATCGAGACTTTTTATTTTTATGGACGGGATCGATCCTTTCCAACTTCGGGTTTCAAATTTATTTAATTGCTCTTCCACTTCTCATCTATGATATGACGCAATCGGCACTGGCGATGAGTACGATGAGAGCGATTGATTTCTTTCCCAACATTTTTATTGGGATGATTGCTGGTGTGATTGTGGATCGGTACCATCGGAAATGGGTGATGTCCATGACCACACTGGTAAGGATCATCACGTTGGGAGGCATTATTTATCTTCTCTATGTGGAGCATATTGAACTCTGGCATTTATATATCTTAGGGTTTATCCTATCTGCTGCAGGTTATACTTTCGGTAACTCACATCATTCCGTGCTGCCTCAGATCATCAGTAAGCAGCAATTAACCGCAGCAAATGCAAAGTTATCCTTTGTGGATACTTTGATTAATATGATCGGGCCCGGCATCGCGGGCTTCTTGATTGCCATCTACTCTTATCAGGTTAGTTTTACCGTCTTTTTGGTTTGCTTGTGCTTGGTTTTTCTCTTTGTTCAGCTTACCCATATTCCAGCTCCGGATACACGATCCAAACAGGGACAAACGTCCTTATGGATGGAAATGAAAGAAGGAATCGATGCGCTCTGGGTGAATAAAATGCTTCTGACTCCAACGATTGTGGTTCTGTTTATTAACTTGGCTTCCAGCTTAGTCATCGGTGTATTAATCTTTTACGCCGCTGATTGGCTGCATGCTTCAGAGAAACAAATCGGGCTCATGTATAGCATGGGTGCGGTAGGCGGCTTATTAGGATCATTGTGTATTCCCGTATTACGGAAAAGATACGGCAGGGGTCAAATTTATGTGTGGTGTCTATTTTTAGAGGGGATTAGTTATGTGGTTTTAGTTTTGTCGCAAACGTGGTGGATGGTCGGGATTTCGTTGTTGATTCGCGTTTTTTCGATTACGATGTCTAATATTGTGTATTTTACGATCAGGCAGGAATTAACCCCCAATCATCTGCTTGGGCGGGTGGCGGGTACCTCTTCTATGCTGATGAAGCTTGCTTTACCGCTTGGACTGTTCTTATCTGGAATCTGGGCCGAATTCCTGCCGATTAAGTTGTTGTTTGTTACTTCGATGAGCATGGTGTTTCTGATGTTTCTGTTTTTACGCAGGCATCCATTTGCTGCTTTTCAATAAGATGATATGTCAACGTTAATAGCCCACTCCGGCTTAAGTGTCCGATGCAAACACAAAAAAGGAGCCCTCGGAAACGAGGGCTCCTTTCATACCTTCGTTCTTATCAGCTTGTCTTGGCCAGCACGGGGGTTTGCGGCGTGCGGTTGGCCAGGAAAGTCCGGTCGGGGGGATTGTCCGGAGAAGGGCTTTTCCAAGGCGTTTTCCACGCTGTTGAACACAAAGAACACGTTGCTGCGCGGCAGCGGGGAGATGTTGCCGGCGGAACCGTGCATGGTGTTGCATTCAAAGAGCAACAGGGATCCCGCTGAGCCGGTGGCGGTGTAGATTCCCCCCCGTTTGTATAGCCAGGTGAGGCTGTCGGGGTCCGGGACGCCCACCTCCTGCTTTCGGAGGGAATGTTTAAAATGGTTATCGGGAGTTTCCCCGATACAGGAGACAAAGTGGCGGTGGGAACCGGGAATCAGCATCAACGGACCGTTGTAGGAATGGTTGTCCGTCAACAGGATGGAACAGCTGACCGCCCGCATCCGGGGCATGCCGTCTTCCACGTGCCATGTCTCAAAATCCGAGTGCCATTGGAACTCCTTGCCCGTAAATCCCGGCTTGTAGTTGATGCGAAACTGGTGCACATAGACATCGCTTCCGAGGAGCTGGGCGATCCGGTCGGTGATGCGGGAATCGCGGACGAGACGGTTGAAGCGCTCGTTTTTCCGGTGTGCATCGAAGATGGAGCGAATCGCTTCGCTGTCCGGCTCCCGTATGATCTCGGGCGAGTCGTTGAACCGGTTTTCCTTCCACAATCGATCCAGATCTTTCTTCATTCCTTCCACTTCTTCGGCGGAGAAGAAGTTCTCCAGGAGAAGAAATCCGTTTTTATCAAAGAAGTCCAACTGTTCCGGGGTGAAGGGCCCCTTGTTTCGCGACTGTTCATCGCCGTGAAGGACGGGGTCTTTCCGTTTGAGGATCCGAGGCTGGTGATCGACTCGGGAAGGATACCAATCGTTCATCTGCATTCAGCATTCCTCCAATGTAGATTTCGGATTCGTCTCCTTCTCCCGGCTGGAACCAGGGAGGCGATAACAACGGCTCGAATGGACTCATAGGATGAAGTAACCAAAGGGGAAAACCCCCATCGGGGGTTTTCTTAGTCGACGAGGGGGTAAGCCCCGTCCTTGTCATGGGTTTCATTCCCGCTTACGGGAGGATTAAACACACAGATCATCCGCATTTGGGTCTTGGCTCGAAGCTGGTGTTTTTCATGGCCGTCGAGGGTGTAGAGGGAGCCCGCTTTGAGGGGGTAAACCTTGCCGTCGTCCACGGTTTCCACTTCCCCCTCCCCCTCGATGCAGTAGACCGCTTCGATGTGGTTTTTGTACCACATATTCGTCACGGTTCCGGCCTTGATGATGGTGTCATGCAGGGAGAAGCCGCAACCGTCTTTTTTCAAAAGGAGCCGGCGGCTGATCCAGGTTTCCCCCGATACTTCGCCGTCGGTGCCCACGATTTCATCCAGGTAGCGTACAATCATGTTATCGACCGTTCCTTTCCATTCGATGAATACAAGTGTGTTGAAAATCTCGTTTACTGTTCCAGGGATGCTTTGACGACGGCGATACTTTCTTCCAGAATAGCCAAGCCGCGATCCAGCCCCTCATCGTCGATGGTGAGCGGCGGGAGCAATTTGGCCACTTCGTCTTCCGGCCCGGAGGTTTCCATAATCAGCCCGCGGCTGAATGCCTCCTTGCACACCTTGCCGGCAAAGTCCGTTTGGTTGAAGGCGATTCCCACCATCAGCCCGCGACCGCGCACGACCGGATCCAAGTCCGGGTGTTGGTCGGCAATTTGCTGCAGGGATTGTTTGGTCTTTTCCCCTTTGCGCAAGGTTTCTCTGGTGAGCGCATCCGTTTCCCAGAAGGAGAGAGATTCGGTGGCCGCCACGAAAGCCAAGTTGTGGCCACGGAAGGTGCCGTTGTGTTCACCCGGTGCCCACTCGTCAAATTCGGGCTTGATGAGGGTGAGAGCCATAGGCAGTCCGTATCCCCCGATCGATTTAGACAGACAGACGATATCCGGTTTAATCCCGGCCTTTTCAAAACTGAAGAAGGGACCGGTCCGTCCGCAACCCGCCTGCACATCGTCCACTATCAATAATATGTCCCATCGGCGACAAATCTTCTCCACCTGCTTCAGCCATTCGGGGCTGGCGACATTGATTCCCCCTTCACCCTGGACGGTTTCCAGAATGATAGCGGCGGGAAGAGCAACACCACTTCCTTTGTCTTCCAAATAACGCTCAAGCAGGGTGAGCGAATCGATATCGTCGCCGAGATAGTTTTCGTAAGGCATGGACACTGCGTGGTTCAAGGGCACACCGGCTCCATGGCGTTTAAAGGAGTTGCCGGTGATGGACAAAGCCCCCAGCGTCATCCCGTGAAAGGCGTGAGTGAAACTGATCACCGTCTCCCGGCCGGTTACTTTCCGAGCCAGCTTCAACGCGCTTTCCACCGTGTTGGCACCCGTGGGTCCGGGAAACATCACTTTATATTCCATCTGGCGCGGCTTCAGGATGATGTCGTTAAAGCGCTTCAAGAACGCTTCCTTCGCCTTGGTCGCCATATCCAGACTGTGGATGATGTTGCTGCCCATCAGGTAATCCACCAGCTTTTTCTTCATGGCAGGGTGGTTGTGTCCATAGTTGAGAGCACCCGCACCGGCGAAAAAGTCGATATATTCGCGTCCCTGGGTGTCCCACAGTTTATATCCTTGGGCTTTCTCGAACACGGTCGGAAAGCTTCGACAATAACTACGCACCTCAGACTCCAGCGTTTCAAAAACACTCATGTCCGGTGCCGTTTTTTCAGAAGTGGGTATCAAGAGTTTACTGTACCTCCTCGGTCGATTCCTTTTTGTTCAGGGGGCCGATGCGAAAGGTCCATTCCGATTCATGACCGCTGCTGGGAAACAACTCTTCGCTGTAACGTTCCCGAGTCCGGCAAGCAGTCCGATGCTCCCGTGCCAGACTGCGAAACAACGATTGGGATGGGCGATTAGAAGGGGAAACGGTTGCTTCAAGGAAGCGGACTCCCTTGCAAGCGTTCCGGTTCAACACTTCGCGCAACAGCTGTTTGCCCAACCCTTTTCCGCGTTGCGACGGATCGACGGCCACCTGCCAGATAAACACCGTGTTCGGTGAATCAGGCAATAGGAAAGCAGAGACAAAACCAACAACGGTTTCATCTTCCTCCGCGATGGCACAGGTATCGGAAAACATATCGCACAACATCAAGTAGCTGTATGGTGAATTAAGATCCAAAGTACCTGCTTTTTTGATCAGCCGCCAGACTTCGGGGCCGTCTTCCTTGCGGGGAGCGCGGAAGCGGATCCCATCTGACGACAAGGCTGGATCTTCAGTAGAGGCTGAAATGGAGGATTGTGAATCCTTGGCAGGATCCACGGGGTCTTGGACAGAACTAGCAGAGCCACGGATGGAGCATCACCACCATTCAAAAAATTTAACAGCTTCAACTCGCTTTATATCGTAACGTCAATCACTCCTGCCGTCCAAAGTACTCTGCCCGTTTTTTGAAGCTTAAATCGCCTTGAGCAAGGATAGTGAAAAAGAAGGAGAGATATTCAGCCATATCCATAAAGATGGTTCGCTTTTCGACCCGGTTGAATAAATTCATGCCGAACGGGGGAGGGTTAGCGGCTTTTTTCACAATGGCGCAAGCAATCATACGGGTTCGGTTAGAATGAAATAAGGAGAGAAATCCTGTTCCCAGGAGGAGAGGGAGGAAAGGGGAGGGGAGAAAGTGCTGAAAGGAACGGGAGAAACAGCGCAATATGCGATGGGGATCATGCCCCAGCTGGTGGCTTGGCGCCGCCAAATTCATGCCAATCCTGAACTCAGTTTCCGTGAATTTGAAACGGCCCGGCTGGTGGCGGATGTGTTGGCCCGCATCCCAGGTATGGCGGTGGAGACGGAGGTGGGAGTGACCGGTGTGGTCGGTCGGCTGGGAAGCGGTGACGGTCCCACGATTGCGTTGCGAGCGGATATGGACGCTTTACCGATTCAGGAAGTGACCGACCGCAGCTACCGTTCACAAATTCCTGGCGTGATGCACGCCTGCGGTCATGATGCGCATATCGCTATTTTGTTGGGGGCGGCCCGGATTTTGGGGGAACGATTCCAGGAACGAAAAGGATCCGGCAACGTTCATTTTATTTTTCAGCCTGCCGAAGAATATACGGGAACAGACGGCAAGACAGGAGCCGTTCACATGATTGAAGCAGGGGTGCTGGAAGGAGTGGATCTGGCGCTGGCACTGCACATGGCTCCGGAATGGCCGGTGGGCACGTTGCAAATTCACGACGGATACAGTATGGCCAGTGTCGACACCTTTGAGGGAACTCTATACGGAACGGGGGGACATGGGGCCTATCCCCACCTGGGTACAGACCCCACGTTCTTGTTACTGCCCGTGCTGCAAGCGTTGCACGGGATCATATCCCGGCGGGTTTCACCCTTGGAGCCGGCGGTAGTCAGTGTGGGGCAGATTCACGCGGGAACAGCCAGCAACGTCATTCCGTCGGAAGTCTTTTTACAAGGGACGATCCGTAGTTACCGCCCCGATGTGAGGGAGCAGTTGATCCGGGAGGTGGAACAGGCTTTCGGCCTCGCCCGCCAGATGGGGGGAGATTTTACCTTTGAAGTGGATCGGGGGGAGCCCGTCCTGTACAATGATCCCAACGTGAACCGGCGGATCCTGGAAGCGGTCCGATCCATTTATCCCGAATTTCATGTGGTAAAGGGGCCCTTTGGTATGGCCGGGGAAGATTTTAGTTATATGACGGAAAAAGTGGCGGGAGCGATGTTTTTTCTGGGATGCGGATTACCCGATGGCGTTTCCAGGGAACTGCACACCCCGGTATTCGACATCGATGAACGCTGTCTGCCTGTCGGCGCCGCTATCATGGCGGAGACGGCTTGGCGTTATTTGCGGGAGTCGTTCTGAATCTCGTGCGGGTCCAATTAAAAGCGGATGTGCGAAATGAAAGGTCGAATAGAGCGATTCTGCGAATCGGAGCAGTTCACGAGGGGGTCTTGAGACAAGACCGTATCCTCCATGATGGTTATATCAGAAATGCGAACCTATACAGCATTCTTGATCATGATTGGCCTGGGGTAAAGGATAGATTTGAGAAGGACCTACTCTAATTTGTTAATATAAAAATAAACGAGGATTAGATAATGGAATTCGCAAAAGAAAAGGAAGCGGATAAAGAAGGGAGTCAGAAGTCACTTAGGAAAAATAAACACTTTCTATATCTCTGGGGGAGTAGTACGATTGGTCAATCACTGCCTGTTATATTTTTTGAATAATTCGACTTAAATGGTTTCTGCGGAAAATGGACACAAACGAACACCCCCTTGCGAATAATAAATTAGCAACACTTTTTGGAGCGAGGTGAGGGGCGTGTCTACCTTTCAATTGAAAATGTTGTCCTTCGCAATCGCCCTCTTCCTCTTTTTCTCCCATCAGCATCTCATGAGTGGAAACGGGCAGGTAGATGCCCACCCTTCCGCAAAGGCGGGTCAGGGAGAGACGGTGGGCGAAACGGTGAAGGATACGGCAAAAAAGATGGCTCGAACCCTGATCGACCCCATTAAAGGGTGACGGCTGTAACAGGAATAGTGTACAACCTTTTTCTCAAGGGTTCATATAAGACAAGCCCAGCAACGGTGGTTGCTGGGCTTGTTGTTATCCTCGGTCCGCTTTCTCTTCTTCTGAAGGCGGGGAGTGGGGGCGTTCCATCATCGTTTTCAGCTCACGAATCTCATCCCGCAGGTGACGAACTTCCCGTTGAAGGTCGGCCTCTTTCCGCAGTTTCTCCAACTCTTCCTCTTCGGCGGCCACCTGATCCACTTTGTTGACGATCACCCCGATGAACAGGTTGAGGATGACAAATGTTCCGACGAGAACAAAACTGACAAAATAGATCCAAGCCCACGGCTTTTCCTGTTGAATCGGCCACATGATGCCGCTCGCCCATGATTCCAGCGTGACGATCTGAAACAGGGAGAGCATGGACAGATGCATCGATCCAAAATACTCTGGCGCTACATCCCGAAACAGCATCGTACCGATGACGGAGAAAATGTAAAAGATGATCCCGAGCAGGATCCCGATGTTTCCGAGCGAAGGGATGGTTGCCAGCAGTGTTTTCACCAGGCGGCGCAGGGCAGGCAGGATCGAGATGGCCCGCAGCACCCGCAACACTCGCAAAATACGCAACACAACGACAAACTGGACGTCCGCAAACAGGTGACCACTGGCGATGATAAGCAAATCAAATACATTCCACCCATCCTTGAAAAAGCGGTACCACGGCCGGGCCGCGATGATTTTCAGAATCACTTCCAGGGTAAACAGCCACAGGAGAATCTGATCCGCCCCGTGGAACAGGTTCTGGTACGGCTCATAGATGGAAGGGTATGTTTCCAGGCCGAGCAGGATCGCATTAAACAGGATTAACACCAGGATTGTCGCCGTGAACCGGGGATGATGAACAAACCGGTCAATCCGGTCGATGAGGGTGGGGGTGGATGATATCGATGTTCGTTGGGGTTCCAAGTTGGCTTCCAGTCCTCCTTTTACGAGTGTTTCGTTCGCTGGAATATTCCTCTCCTATTGTAAACGATCTGCTTCCGTTGAGAACCTCTTGTTTTCAAAGGGGAAATAGGCTGAACCCATTTACAAAACACAATTATTTTTTTATTCGAAATAGTGGCAGGGATTTTGTTTTGTATAGCGAAATAAATGGGGGTTTAAACGGAAAAGGGGAGGTGCCGCGATATGCGGTTTCCGCGGGGGACAGCCCGGTGGATCGGTTTTGTTCTGTTGATGGTGATGGTGGCGGGTCTGGCGATCCCGCCTTCGATGGGGGACGGGATGGATGCAGATTCCGGATTGGGAGAACCGGAGGAGGCGTCGGTGGTTCGGATTGAAGTGCCGGATCGCGAGGCAATGAACGGACTGCTTCGGGATGGGGTGGATCTGGCGGAATATCTGCAAGAAACATCCGGCGGGATTCAACTGGATGCGGTTGTCACTCCTTCGGAATTGGAGGAGTTGGCGGCCCGGCCTGAGGTGGAAGTGATTGAAACGTTGTTCACCCGAAAGGATTGGGAGGAGCGGTTGGAGGAACGAAAGGAGACGGTGGTCCGGGAACAGCGCGTCTCCGTGATGGCAGTGGATCAGGTCACCATCCTGAGGGCGGAATGGTTCCAAAATGATACGGGCACGTTTCTTTCCTTGGAGGCTAAAACCGATGCGGGTATCCGGCCGGATGTGGCCTTGACCGCCCAATGGAACGCCGGCGAAGGCACAACAATCGATGCTGGCGGTACGGCCACGATGCAACGGTTTGTCGATGCCGGACAATACTTGTATCATCGGATGTTGGTTCCCGTTGAAAACGTGCCGACCCGGGTAAAGGTAAGCAGCAATGAGGGCGGTGAAGTGACCGGATCAGTCAGCCAATGGCTGGGAGGAAAGAAACCCAATCCGGAAAACCCGCACTATGTAAAAGATTTTATCAGTCATTATATGACTCCGACAGAGATTGACCAGCGGCTGGAAGCCGTAGTAGCGGAATTTCCAGAAATCGCTGAGATTGTAGAGTTACCCAACCAGACCGAAGGGTATCGGCGCAAATCCCAAGTAATCGTGGGCAGCCGGGCGGAATCGGCAGTGGTGGTCACCTCCAAGGTATGGGGGCATGAAGGGGGCAATGATTGGGCGATTGAGGTGAAAGATCCCGGTAAACCCAATCAGGAATTGTCCATGGATGTGGCGAAGCGGCGGATCACCGTAGAACTGGCGACGGATGCTTCCGGCGTACCGGTAACGACGGCTGCGCAGCTGGTGGAAGCGCTGAACCGGGATGCCGGTGATGTTATAAAGGCCCATCTGTATCGGGGTAATCCTGGAGCGGGAGTGGTACAACCCCAAGGCTTAACGCAGTTGGACAACCATCTGAACGCACCGGATTCCGTCTCCAGGGAGCCGTTTACGGTGAAGGCGGTGCGGATTGGGAAACACCGGGATGGTTCACGGCTGGGTGTGTTGGCTTATTCACAGGAGCACGCCCGCGAGTGGGTGACACCGTTGGTATCGGTGGAAACCATTGAGCGGTTGCTGCGCAACTATGCCCATGACAAGGAGACCCGCAGGCTGGTGGACAATCTCGACATTTTTATCATTCCCACCGTCAATCCTGACGGGGCGCATTATAGTTTTTACGATTATAATATGCAGCGGAAAAACATGAGAAACGACTGCGATGAGGGGAGCGCCGATCCCGGCTACCGCAACCGTTGGGGAATTGACATCAACCGCAACTATGCGGAAGGGTCCTTGTTTGACGGGTATACGGGCGGGTCCAGCAACTGTTTGAGCGATGTATACTCCGGTCGGTCGGAACTGTCCGAGCACGAAAGCCGCAACGTGATTGAGCTGGCCAATCAAAATCCCAACATTACGTTTGCGATGAACATCCACAGTTATGGCGGGTACTTTATGTGGTCCCCCGGTGCATATAAGGCGAACGGGCGTGAAACCCTGCCCCGTCCCACCCTGGGTGAGGAAGCCTTCTTTTGGGGGTCGTCGGAACGGATCCTGTCGGCGATCCAAGAACACCGGGGAACGGTGATTCAGCCGGGCCGCACAGGGCCGGTGGCTGATGTTCTCTATTCTGCTGCCGGAAACTCCGCCGATCACTTATGGTATCAAAACGATATATTCGCCTGGAACTTCGAGGTGGGTGCGGACCGCTGGAACCCCGAGATGAAACGATGGGAACCCGTCGGATTCCAGCCTGCCTTTGAGGAAGGGCATGCGGAAGCAATGGAGTTTTCCAATGGTTTGATCGAGATGATGCGGGTGGCGTTGGACTTCAATAAAGATAAAAAACCGCCCCGCTCTCACGTCACTCCCAAGCCGGGCCGGTATAAGAAGAGCGTTGAGGTGCAGTTTCAAGTGAATGAACCGGCGACGATCTTCTACACCACAGACGGCAGCCGTCCCACGTTCGATTCGCCCCGATACCAATCTTCCGGGGTTCGTGAAGGGGGTGAAACCCTCACATTCAACCGGACGACGGAGTTGAAGTGGTTTGCAGTAGACGCGGCGGGAAATATTGAGAGAAACTATAATCCCAACGGAAAGAAGCACAACTATCGCCGAGCGACGTTTACGATTCGGTAAACTGAAATAGGATAAAGGTGGTCCCGCCGGGACCGCTTTTTTTCATCCATTCCATTTTTGTCAGATTGCCGGATGATCCGGCAACAACAATAACAGACTGACTGTCATAAAGGGTGTATGATCAAAGGGAGAAAGCGCCTTCTCCCGTATGAAAACGTGGTGATTTCATGAACACTCGACAGATCCATCTGATTCATCACCTTCTAAACGAGGAACGCCCGCTTTCTGTTCAACAACTGGCGGAACGACTGGGTTGTTCCGAACGGACCGTCCGAAATGATCTGCGGGAAGTGAAGGGTTGGGTGGAGAAGCAAGCATTCGTCACCTTGGAGAGAAAACCCGGTGTGGGGGTATTCCTCAGCGGCGGTGAGAGGGATCGGGACTGTCTGCGACGGGCATTGCCTCCCGTTCCGATCATACGGACGAACGAACGCGGGGAGCGGTTGTACCCCTTGTTGTCCGCTTTGCTGGAAGCGTCGGGGCCGCTTACAACGAGGAAATTGGCGGAGCGGTTGTTTGTTAGCCCCGCGGTCTTGTACGCTGATCTGGATCAAGCGGAGGAGTGGCTTCGTAAACGAAAGTTGCGTCTGGTCCGCAAACCCAACTGGGGCAACCGTATCATCGGAAATGAGAAAGCATGGAGGCTTGCCCTGTCCGAGGTGCAAGAAAAGCTTCGGATGTTGCGGGCGGACGAAAAAGCGGGATGGGAACAATCGTTGCCTGTGATCCGTGATGCCGTTCATCGTCTGGAGAAGCGGCTTCCTTTTTCCTTTACCGAAGAAGGCTTCACCAACTTAGTCATGCATCTGGCAATCGCAATCCGGAGAATCAAAACGGGGAACCGGATCGTCATGGAGCCCCGGGAGTGGTCCCAACTGCGGGAAAAAGAGGAATACCGACAAGCGGAGTGGTTGGCGAACCAGCTGGAAACCCCATTGGCGGTGCGGATTCCTCCGGAAGAGATCGGTTATCTGACGATGCATGTGCTGGGTGCCAAAATCCAACAAAAGCGTGGAACGGACGGAGAAGTGGAACAATCGGTGGAACGGGTGGATCCAGAAGCGGTCCGGTTGTCCCATATTCTCATTCAACGGATGTCCGGTTGGATGGGATTCCCATTTGAAAGCGATCAAGCGCTGTTGGACGGTGTTTCTCTTCACCTTCACTCGGCACTTAACCGCCTGCGGCATGGATTGCGGCTGACCAATCCCCTGTTGCCGGAAATTAAGGGGCAAACGGGTTATTTGTTTGATGGATTGCTCCATCACCTGCCCCATTTACAAGAAGGTTGGAATGTGGCGTTTCACGAGGATGAAGTAGGATATCTGGCCCTTCATTTTCAAGCTTCTTTGGAACGATCCGCTGCTGCGGAAACGGAACCGATCCGTATCATCATCGTTTGCAGTACAGGCACCGGAACGTCAGAACTGTTGCGGGCCCGAATTCGGCGGTTGTTTCCCGATCTGGTGGTGGCAGCCACCGTCGCCCGGTCCGATGTGCCGGAGGCGATCCGGCGTTACCGCCCCGATGGGATTTTAAGCATGATCCCTCTGGAAGCGGAGAAAGTTCCGGTCATACCGGTGACTCCCTTACTGAGCCGCAATGAAGAAGAGAACATTCGACGGATACTATTCCGGGAGGTGGACAGGGACCCCTATCCGGTCTTGTCCCGGTTGTTGCAACCGGAACATATGATGGTGGGAATCACTGGTGAGGACCGGGAGTCGGTAATTCAACAGTTGGTTCATCTACTGTCGGCGTCAGGCGCGGTGGAACCTGATTTCAGCGGGTCCGCCCTGAGGCGGGAGAAGCTGGCGTCTACTGCGATTGGACAAGGAGTGGCCATTCCCCATGGCGCCCCTGAGTGGGTGAACCGGGATTCCTTGGCGTTGGCTGTATTGCCGCATCCGGTAGATTGGGAAGGGGAACCGGTCTGGCTGGTGCTATTACTGGCTTCATCAGGGGATCGTTCCGAGGATATCCGTGCTCTCTTTCGGGAAGTATCCGAGCTGGTAGAGGATTCTCTCCGGTTGCTGAAGCTGCGGGAAGTACAGATAAGTTCCGAGGTAATATCCATTCTAACGGGGAGGTGAAAGTTGGGGGGAGAGGGTGGCGGCAATGATGGATCTCAGATAGGTCGTGCCACTTGGACGGTGTGGAAAAATAATATCCCAAGCGGTTTCCATTCGTTTGGTCGAATAAAACATAGAGATCAGGAAGAAAGGATGCGAACGATGAACTTATCCGACCTACTAACCGAAGATCTAATGGTATTGGAGTTGGAAGGAACCACTCGTGATGAAGTCATGAACGAATTGCTCGACAAACTGGATGAATCGGGTGCCCTTGCCGACAGAGAAGTGTTTCGCCGCGATCTGTATGCTCGGGAGGAACATAGCAGCACCGGTATCGGCTTTGGAATTGCGATTCCCCACGGGAAGTCGTCTGGTGTCCATGAAGCCCGGGTCGCCTTCGGCCGGAAAAAAGCGGGGGTGGATTGGGACAGTATTGATGGGGAACCGGCCCATCTGGTTTTTATGATCGCTGTACCCAAGGAACAAGCAGGGGACGAACACTTGAAGATCCTGCAAGCCCTGTCACGAAAACTGATGGATGAAAACTTTCGTCGTTCTCTTCGGGAAGCGGAAGATCGCGGGACACTCCGACGTTTGGTGGAAGAAATGTAAAAGGATCCATCTGGAAATCCAAGAATCGACCGATGTCGATTCTTTTTTTCGTGCGACTTCTACACTAGGGTCTGTCTGGTAATTCAATTTTTCGCAAGAACAAGAGAGGGTCGGTGTGGCTGGCGGAGAGCCTTTGCGCTTTTTGCAACGAAACGAAGACAGCCATACTGACCCGGGATCCCGCCACGGATTGATCAGACACGCCCTAGGCTAGGATGGATTTTTCACTTCAGTGGAGGAAGGTGACCCCCGGGAGGGAGGGGAGTGGTTTTTCGTCTAAGAAAGCGGTCACCAACGTATTGAAAGGAGCGGTTCGCATCGCATTCAGCGGATCACATCCTCCATGAAAAACGGCGAAGCGGGCATCCGGCAGGTTTTGCGCGATAATGCGGGAAGATTGAAGTTCCCACTTCAAGCGATCCCCTGCCATAACCAGAGTGGGGGATTGGATCCGATGGAGTAGACGAGTAAAGTCCGGGGGTGGTTTTTCCTTCAAACGCAGCAGAGCCGCACGGTCATCCGTAAGACATCGTTGGAGAAGGTGGCGGGTGCGGGCATATCCCGGCCGGCTGCCACGAAAGGGGATCGTGAGCAACTGTTTGATCCACCGAATGGGAAGAATGCGGAAAACCAGCGTAGAGAAGTTGTAACAAAAGCCGGCAAACCGGGAGGGAGGCTGGCAGTATCCGTCGGCCAACACCAGTCGACGAATCCTGTCTCCATGTGCGAGTGCCAAAGCCTGAGCGACAATCGCTCCCATGGAAATGCCCAGGATATCACAAGTCGGAATCTCCAAATGATCCAGCAGGGCTTTCATGTCCTCTGCTAACAGTTCATAGGTAAAGTCGATGGGCAAGGGAGAAGACCGGCCGTGTCCGCGCATATCGGGCAAAATCAGGTGGAAACGGGAAGAAAATTCGGGTATTTGCGGCTCGAACAATCGATGATTGGCTCCCATCCCGTGCAACAAAAGCAAGGGAGGTCCCTCACCTGTCAACCGATATGCGATGCGCCCGCCCCTGTATATAAAAAAACGCATGGTCTCCCCTCCCCATTGGATTCGGTATCAGTATGACCGGAAGGGTGCAGGGAGCATGCGGGCAGGGACGAATATTTCGTTACGGCGATTCCCCATTCTATGAACTCTTCTCGTATAGGAAACATAGGATGAACTATAGGAGAGAGAGAGGATGGAGAGTCGTGGAAGTTGCGTTCATCCTTACATTTATGCTGATTGTGTTCGCTGCCCATGTCGACACGTTGGGGGTGGGGGTGGCCTATGGATTAAGGAAACGTTCCATCCCCCGCCCCGCCATATGGGTGATCGGAGTGGTCGGGGGAGCAGTTGCCGGTTTGGCGGTTGCAGGAGGAACCTGGATTCAGCAATGGCTTCCCCTCTATATTAGCGATTGGGTTGCCGGCGGGATTCTGATCGCGATCGGGGCTTATTCATGGATGACTTCCCGGGTACGGGCGACCCGGATTTATATCCAGTTAGACAGAGAATGGTGGTTTCTCGCCTTTGGTTTGTCCGTCAACAATCTTGCGATGGGGCTTACTGGCGGGTTGCTGGGCTATCACCCCGTCGTATTCGGTGTGTGCATCGGGCTGATGAGCAATCTGATGCTGTGGCTGGGCGCCTTTCTCGGCAAGCACATCGGTTTAATGGTGGGTCACCCCTGGGTTTTTCAGGCAGGTGGACTGTTACTTATTTTGATCGGGGTGTTCCAGATTTTTTAAGAGACGTGGAATCATCCTTTTCACACAAACAAGCCGGAGAAATCCGGCTTGTTTGTGTGAGGGGTGGTTCTCCTCTCTTTATTTTACCGAAGATCCCGAGGTGGGCTGTTCGGTTTTTAGAAAGGTGTCAATGCGGCTTGCCGCTTCCCGTAAGGTGTCTTCCGGTTGAACGAGGGTGATGCGCACATATCCTTCGCCTTCCCGTCCAAATGCACTTCCGGGCGTGACGATCACACCGGTCTGCTCCATCAGGAGAAAAGTGAAGTCGACGGAGGACCAGCCTGGTGGAATCGGTGCCCACACGTACATGGTCGCAGGAGGCTTGGACATGTTCCATCCCGCATCGGCTAAGGCTTCCACCAGTGCGTCGCGGCGGTGTTGGTAGCGTTTCCGCTGTTCGGCGATGAAGGATTCCCCACGGGCGAGGACGGCCTCCACGGCCTTCTGGATGGGGAGGAAAATACCGTATTGCGTATGGGACATCATGGTCGCCATGATGCGGAGTACTTGGGCGTTGCCGGCCATATAACCGATACGGCACCCCGCCATGTTAAAGGTTTTGGAAAGGGAATTAAATTCGACAGCCACCTCTTTGGCTCCGGGGATGGACAAGAGGCTGACCGAGTCCTTCCCGTCGAAAACCAGCTCGGAATAGGTGAAATCCTGAACCAACAAAATCTCATGGTGACGGGCGAAGCGGACCGCTTCCTCCAAAAACATTCGATCCGCGGTGGCTGTGACGGGATTGGCGGGATAATTAAGCACCATCATCTTGGCGCGGTCAGCCACCTCTGTCGGGATTTCTTCCAACCGGGGGAGAAATCCGTTTTCCGCCCGCAGGGGCAGGGGATAGGGTTCTCCGCCGGCAATGTGGACGCCCACTTCAAAGATGGGATATCCGGGGTCCGGCACCAATACGGTGTCACCCGGATTGATCAGGGCCGTGGCCAGGTGGGCCAACCCGTCCTGGGAACCGATCAGCTGGAGAAACTCCGCGTCGGGGTCCAGGGAAACCCCGTATCGTTTGCGATAAAAGGTGGCCAATGCGTGATTGAAGGATGGGAGCGCACCCATCGTGTACCCATAGGCGTCATCGCGGGCGGCATGGTGCCGGATCGTCTCCTTCACAAATTCCGGTGGCGGCTGGTCCGGACTGCCGACACTCAGGTCGATCAAGGAACGCCCTTGCGATGCTAATTGGCGCTTTCGGTCCATAAGCTCGTGGAACACGCCGCGTTTAAGGCGTTGGATGTGTTGGGATGCTTCAATGTTCATGCCGATGCCCTCCCGTCCGTGGGGGATATGGTTGTTTTTTTACCTTATCACGACTGGGCAGGGGGCGTCCAATAAAGGAAAGTATACTTGGGTTCACTACCTGATTTCGAGCCTGGTCGACGCGCTGAGGAGCGTTAAAAAACCGTGAGAGAAAAGTGTCATATAGAGCAGGAGATTCTTTTCTATTCATCGTATTAATTATTGTCTGATATTTCATTAAAGTTCCATACATCTCTGGGGGAATCATATGATGAAAAGATGGAGAAGCCTGCTGATTGTAATGTTAGTGGCTGTCACTGTTACGGGACTTACCATGCCGGTAAACGCCTGGTACAATCCGGACGATGCCTCGGTAAGGTCTGCTTCGGAAGAGACGTATTACTTTGTTCAGTTGGAGGATGAACCGGTTGCATCGTATACAGGCGGAGTAAGGGGATACGCCCGGACCAAAGCGGCGGGCGGCGATCAGTTGGATGTTCAATCATCCAACGTTCGTTTCTACCAAAACTATTTGGAGGGAAAGAGGAAGGATTACAAAAACTGGCTGAAACAGCGGGCTTCCAAAGCGGAAGTCGTCACCGAATATTCCCTAACTTTCAACGGCCTGGCGGTGAAGGCTGAGGGTGTCAGCCCTGAAGTACTCCGTCAGGGGCCGGGGGTGAAAAAGGTCGTTAAAAGTATCGATTATTTCCCGGAGATGAACGCCAGTCACGAAATCATCAATAACCGGCCGTTGTGGAATATGGGCTATGACGGTGCGGGAACCAAGGTGGCGGTGATCGACAGCGGAATCGACCACAGTCACCCGTTTCTGACCGATGAAAGTCTGGAAATGCCGGAAGGCTTCCCGCGGGGGGATACCCGTTTTACCAGTAATAAAGTGATTGTGGCTAAAACCTTTCACCAGAATCCTGCGGCTACCCCCGAAGATTTAGACGGACATGGCACTCACGTAGCAGGGACGATTGCAGGGATCAAGGGGTACAAAGATCCCTCCGGAATGGCCGAAACTCCTCTCTCCGGTGTGGCGCCCAAAGCGTATGTAGGGAATTATAACGTCTTTCCGTGTGAAGATTGCAGTGCCAAGAGCATCTTCATCGCTAAAGCGGTGGAGGAGGCCGTGCGGGATGGGATGGATGTGGCCAATATGAGTCTAGGTGGAACGGCCCATATGGGTAAGGATTTGTTGGATGAAGTGGTCAACGCAGCGACGGAAGCGGGAATGACGGTGGCGGTTGCCGCCGGCAACGAAGGTCCCGGACAGATGACCATCGGCTCTCCCGGTACGGCGGATAAGGTGATCACTGTGGGGGCGGTCTCCAACAGTCACTTCTTCGGCACGTCGATCCAGGTTACGGTGGACGGAGAGGAGCGTTCGTTGTTGACAGGAAGTTCCTCCCCGGGTGGACAGCTTACGGAGAAGACAGAAGGGGCGCTCCAGGTTGTTACGGATGGCGATGGAAAAGCGTGCAGCGGCATCTCCGCTGATTTGAGCGGTAAGATCGCTGTAATCAAGCGCGGTGACTGCACCTTTACCCAAAAAGCGGCTGCTGCACAGAGCCGGGGGGCTGTCGGCGTGATTCTGATCAATAACGGGGCAGGAGATCCCACCGCGATGTTTGTGGAGGAATCCGTTACGATCCCGATGGTGATGGTATCGATGGAGGACGGAGAGTGGATTCAGCAAGGGCAGTCCGCATCTGCCGTGCTGGAACCCGCTCCGGTGCGGGAGTATTCGTCGGAAAACCACAGCCTGATTGCTGGTTTCTCCTCCCGCGGTCCGACGGTAAACCATACGTTGAAACCCGATGTGGCGGCGGTGGGTGTCAACGTCTACTCCAGTGTGCCGGGAGGCGGTCTCGCTTCCTATAACGGAACCTCCATGGCTACTCCCCATGTAGCGGGAGCGGCGGCTCTGTTAAAACAGGCGCGTCCGGAATGGACGCCGCAGGACATCAAGGCGGCACTGATCGGGACCGGTAAAAACCCGCGGAGCGCCAACCTGCCTCTGGAAGTCGGCGGCGGGATCATCCAGGTCGCCGACGCCTTGAATACGCCGGCAATGGCTGCTCCGGCCAGTCTCAGCTTCGGCCTGGTTCCGAATCGGGGTAAAAACAGGGAAGCGACATGGAAAGTAACCTTGACGAACACGTCCGATCAGCAGCGGATATTTCGATTCCATACGGACGATCGGTCCCATGTGGATGTCAATGTCTCTTCCATACATTTGGAGCGTGGGGAATCCGGCACTTTCACAGTAACGGCAAGCGGAAACGGCAAAGGATCCGGAAAGGATTATCAAGGCTACATCCGCATCGGGACCGATGATGGCCAGCAGATTCGAATCCCGTACCATTACCGGGTGAAATAGGTTTAAAATGATATGAATAACTAGTTTCATTAATCGATGCCCCCTTGCAAAGGAGACGAAGGGGAAATATCCCTTCAAACTGCTTTAAAGGGGGGTTCTTTATGGAAGAGAGGAGAACAGACGTGAAATTCGGAGCAGATGGAATCAGGGGGTTACGCACTTTGATCGGAGGGGGCTTTTGTGAGTGAGTGGCGGTATGAACTGAACTTGTCACAGGTGCCGGATGATTGGGCTGGCCGCAATCGCCGTTATCCTCATTTACGGATGTTTCGATTAGCGGATGTGATCCAGGAACCGGATACTCCTCTACAGCTATATGAACTGGTCAGAGAAGGCGTACTGCACACCCCCGGTCATGACGGCACATTTGAAACCTATGATACGTTTTTGGATCGAATCTATGAAACTTCCTATTTCAACCATGCCCAAACCCAGTACCTGGCCGCCGACGGAGAGGATTGGATCGCCCTCAGCAGTGTCCAGGTACAAGAGGAAGAAGGGGTATGTGGACTGACGACGGTTCGTCCTTCCCATCGAAGACAAGGAATCGCGACGGCATTGAAATCCTGGGCGATTGCCGATTGCCGTAATCGCGGTATGGCTCGATTGGTTACCCGGATCCATGAAAAGAATGTGGCCATGCGAATGGTAAATGAGAGGTTGGGATTTCGACGGATTGGATAAGACCCCGGGCAAATGCCTGGGGTCTTTTTGCTGGACGGTTATATTCCCCGACGGACCAGTATAGGGAGTCGCCGACAGATCAGGGGTACCGTCTTCCACTGAAAAACGCCGGTAACAAATACAGCAGCGAACATGATGGGAAAGGTCAGCAATCCCAACCACCATCCGTTATTCCATTCTTGTCCTTGCCCCCAGGTAAGAAAAGAGAGACAAGCGATACATATCGTCAAATACTGGAGCAAGGAGGGCATGCGAAAATCGATGGGGCGGATTCGTTGGGCTTTGCGATGGATGGAGAGGATGGCATATCCATATGCGACGACAGTCATCCCGGCGGGTGCCCATAACCCCCACCAGGGAATAAGCAAAGATGTTCCCGCCACGAACAACAGTGCCGCTGTGATAAAGCTATGGGAAATGGCCTTGGTTTGCTTATGAATCAGCAAACTTACGCCGATGATTCCGTGCATGCCGTGGAGAATGGTCCCCAGTGCGAGCAGCCACACATAGGGGTAAGCGGCGACATACTCCGGCTTTCCGGTCAAGAAGGCTAATACGGGCTGGATGGTATAGGTGAGTGCCAGAAGAAAAAAGGTAGCCCCTACTAAAAATCCCCGACCCACCATGCTGTAAAAGGTGTCTAAATAATCCAAAGACGAAATCCCGGGTCGGTATGGTTTTGGTTCGTCTGATGTGCTTTTTACAGCGAAATGAAGACAGCCATAACGACTGAACTTTGTATAAAAACGGGTCCGGTGCTTGATGTTTTCGGCTCCGTATCCATCACATGTATCAACCGGTTGCCGCCTTGATGCGGCAGCTGTTTTTTTAACCCGGAATCGCTTTTGTATGGGAGAACCTACTGTGGACATGGATTTCAAATGGGTCGGTTTTCGATTTAGGATTGGATACTATAACAGTGTTATGTTACATTACGAATGGAGGTGGATGTGGTGACCCCGGATCTGATATCCAAAAAAGAGTTACTAGAGTTGACCGGAATTTCTTACGGTCAATTGTATCGCTGGAAGCGGAAAAAATTGATTCCTGAGGAGTGGTTCATCCGTAAATCCACTTTTACGGGGCAGGAAACGTTTTTTCCCCGGGAGGCTGTTCTGGCGCGTATTCAAAAAATCCAAGCATGGAAAGAGGATCGCTCCCTCGATGAGATTGCCGATTTATTGTCTTCCGTTTCGACCTCCGTGTGGAAGAAAAGCGAATTAATCGAGGGAAACGTGGTTTCGGAAGTGGCTTTCCAATGGTTGGAACAGGTTCGGGGAGAAAGGGTGGAAACCGTTTCCCATCGAACGGTTTTGGCTCTCCTCGTACTGGAATCCTTGTTGCAGGACGGGGGGCTCTCACAGAATGAGGGGAAAATCGTCTTGCGCTTGTTTGATACGGTGACGGCTGACTTCCAGAATCACCGGGCGCAGGTGCTTCTCTTGCGTAAAGGGGGAGTGACGACAGCCATTTTGGCCATGGATGAGGGAAAGATCCATGTCGATCCCGACACTGAAGTGGCGGACCGGATCCAGCTGGCGAAATGTGTGGAAAAGATGAAACTGGATTTAACGGATGGAGGGGTCTAAATGGAAGAAGATCGCGTGCAGGATCTAGTTATTCATGGCGCAGGATCTGCAGCTGGCGGCGATTATCGAGATGTGAAGATTAAAGGAGCGGGAAAAGTGGCTGGCGGTGTCAGCTGCCGTCTTTTTACGGTACGCGGGTCGTCGGAGGTTGATGGAGATCTCCACGCCCATAAGGTAGAGGTGACAGGTACATCCGTAGTTCGGGGGCAACTAGAGGCGAACGAAGTGAGGCTGGACGGACGAATAGACATTATCGGGAAGTTGTCAGGTGAAGGAATGAAAATCAGGGGAGAGGTTCGCACGCATGGTGATTGTGAAGCGGAGTTTTTGGATCTGAGAGGCAAGTTTTCTATTGACGGTCTTTTAAACGGGGGAATCATCCATCTCACTTTATATGGACGCAGCAAGGCACGGGAGATCGGTGGCGGAACGATCCGGGTCAGAAGAAAAGCAAGTTGGATACAGGCAGTCTTGTTCAAAGTAGGAATTGATCGCCATTCTGCCGTACTCCAAGTGAATACCATCGAAGGGGATGACCTGGAGTTGGCTTATACCCACGCCAAAGTGGTACGTGGCAACCACGTCCGTCTGGGACCCGGTTGTAAGGTTGAGCGTGTGGAATACAGCGAGCTCCATTTGGATCAAACGTCCCATGTCGGGGAAAAAGTGAAACGGTAGAAATGGGAGGGAACCGAAGAGGGATTGGCCTCGCTTTACACTAGACACCGCAAGTTTCGTCCGGGTCATCTCTTCGCTTCCTGGCTTCACTTTGTCATCACCTGACCGGGCGAAAGCTCGGTTTTTTATTATGAACAGGAATTGGTCACGGCGGCTGGCACTGCTTTGGAATTCCTTCCCGAGTCTGATTTGAAATCGTGCTGCAGCAAGATTCGGAAACGACCGGTTTTACTTAAACTGAAAAGAAGAAGAGGAGGAATAGAGGATGACAAATACCAAAGCATCTCAAACCGGCCGTACCGCCGGGATGAAGAAGAAAGTGCTGATTGTCGGATGCGGAATTGCGGGTCCGGCGACGGCTCTGTTTCTTAAGAGGGCGGGGTTTGATCCGGTGATTTTTGAAGCGCGAAAAGCCCCGGACGATCAGGCTGGTTTTTTCCTTAACATTGCCGCTAACGGTTTGGATGTGCTCCGGACATTGGGATTGGAGGATCCGATTCTGGAGCAGGGTTTTTTGTGCGAACAAATGACCATGTGGAATCAAGGCGGCAAACGGTTAGGGGATGTACCGAACGGATCCCGGGGCCGGTGCGGGATCATTATCAAACGCGGGGTGTTACACCGGGTGATTCGTGAGGAAGCAATTCGGCAAGGCGTCCCCGTCCGGTTCGGCAAAAAACTGGAAGGCATCCAGGTGAATGAAGGTGGGAGGGTAACCGCCCGGTTTGCGGACGGGACAGAAGACCGCGGCGATCTCCTCGTGGGCTGCGACGGGATTCATTCCCGTACCCGTCGGATTCTCTTTCCCGACTCTCCTCAGCCTACTTATACGGGTATGGTTGGTTTTGGCGGGTTCGCCCATCATTCATCGATTCCCCCCACTTCCGGCACGATGCATATGATTTTCGGCAAACAGGCGTTTTTTGGTTATTTGGTAAAGCCGTCAGGGGACATCTACTGGTTTAACAATGTTGCGTTTCCCCGTGAACCTTCCAGAGAAGAGCTGAACACGGTTACTCATGAGAAATGGCGCCGCCGGCTTCTCGATTGGCACCGGGTGGATCCTTCTCCCGTCCAAGAGATTATCCGTTCCACGAAAGGGGATATCGGTGTTTTTCCCATCCACGATATTCCGTATCAAGCGACCTGGTACGAAGGACCTGTCGTCCTGATTGGAGATGCCGCCCACGCAACCTCTCCCCATGCGGGCCAAGGCGCGTCGATGGCATTGGAAGACGGGATCGTACTGGTCAAATGTTTGCGGGACATCCCCTGTTCTAAGAAGGCGTTTGCGATGTATCAAGCCCTCCGAAAAGAGCGGGTGGGAAAGCTGGTGAGGATGGCACGGAAGAACGGCCAGAACAAAATGGTCTCTGACCCGGTAAGGATGTGGTTCCGGGATCAGATGATGCGGGTTGCTTTTAAATTTTTTGTCAACGAGCGGGCTATTGATTGGATATATTCCTACCGAGTGGACTGGGAGGAGACAGTGGAAGAAATACATTCGAGATAGGCACGACGGTATTTAGGGGACCCTCGATAAAGAATCGGCTACTCCGTAAGTATTGCTCCTGATCCCGCTTATGAAGAGCGGAGATCGGGAGCGGACCCATCTCGTTCCCCACGATCGACCAACATCCACCTCCTTGTGATCGTGGCCACCATTACGGGGACGAGTTCGGCGGATTCCGCACGTTAGAGGGCGGAATCGATAAATAAGCGGAACAGGTCCGCTTATTTCTACTTGAGGGCGTTTCATTTTTAACCGGTGGTATAATGGGCATGGTTGTTCCATTTTTCTTAATTTACATCTAGGAGCGGAGGATGGACATGTGGGACAAACTCGGTCTGGTGGCTATCGGTTTTTTGGCTGGTTCAGGGATAACCGTCTTCATTCAAGATCCCGTGAAGAGATGGCTTTTTCGATATGACAAACAAGCGGGATGGCGGGAAGACAAGGAACGGGTGGCGGCATTTTTGAGGGAGTGGGATTATCCCCATGCACTGACGACCAAACAAATTGCCAAAGGCGTCTTCGCTTCGGAAACTGATGGCCAATATGTTTATGAATTGCTGATGGAATTAAAAGAAGAGGGGCAGATCAAAACGACGGCCAGTAAATTGGATTCTCCATCGTCCACCGGCTGGATTTACGTGACGTGCTCTGCGCGGTTAAAGCCGTGAGCTTCTCGATTCATGGGGTGTGTGAACCGACTCCTCTCTCCCGGAGGCTTTCGTCTGAACCTCAAAAGGATGGAGCCTCTCCTCCTGTCAACCCCAATCGATTCCTCTCTCAAGGTACAAGTTAACGAGCTATCGCTCGGTACCTGAAAGATACCAAACGAAAGTCGGACTTGCGGGAGAGCTTCTCCCTCCCTTGTCCCACGCTCACTTCATCCCAACCCTAATGAACGGGGCTTTCCCTCTCCATCGTATAACACAGGACTAAAGTGATCAGCCCTCCATCCATCGAAAGATCCCGCAAAACCTTAGGGGCCGATGGCAGCGGAGGGAAGTGTTACACCGGGAACGACGGGAGGGCCGAAGCCACCGGGTGGGACCGTCACACCTGGAGGGATGGGAGGGCCGATCTCGACAGGGGGAAGATCGATATCAGGAGCCATGGGAGGACCGATTTCTCCCGGGAGAGGGGGATCTGGATTGGGACCGTACCAATAGGTGAACTGTGTGAAATGCCAGTAGTGGCACGGATAGACAGATTGCTGCATCCAGCCGAACACAGGATACATACAGGCTCCCTCCTTTCGGGTATCAGATGAGCTCTCCGGAAATCTGCTGGAACCACAAGTGACCGGACCACATCTTTCTTTTACCCGTTATGGGTACCATATGTCCGAATTTTGACGGTGTGCATGATTCCGCGGAGTAAGAGGATCGGGGGTGGTTATCCGGGGGTTTTCCTCTAATCCGAAAAGGAGAGAAGACATGAAGATCGAGGAAGCAACGATCGACAGAAAACAAGAAATCTTCGCCTTGGATCAAATGGTATATAACGGTCCGGTCAGACGCCCTTTTCTGCAACAGGCCATCTACTCCAATGAGTGCTTTGTTGCAAGACAAGAGCAACAGATTGTGGGTTTTGGAGTAATGGCTCAGACCTTTTTTGATCATTACTTTATTTCACTGCTGGTGGTTCACCCTCACTTTCAAAGGAGAGGGATTGGGAAATCTTTGATGTGTCAACTGATGAAAGTTTGCCCCGGAGAAAAGCTGTTTACTTCCACCAACCAATCAAATAAGGCTATGCATCATCTTTGTCAGTCACTGGAGTTTGCTAAAAGTGGTTTTCATTGAAAATTTGGACGAAGGAGATCCTGAAATTATCTATTTCAAAAATCTGAAGGTGAAATAAATTGGGCATGATGGCGTGCCTGTGATCACGTCTCCATATCACTATAAAAGAACCCACCCCGCTGTAAAAGGGATGGGTTTTTTTCGCTTCACCGATGGACGATAACAGAAGATTAGGGAATCGCTTCTCTCTCCTGTATAGTGTTTTTCATGTACTTATGAAAAAACCATTCCCCTAATGCAATCACCAGCGAACTGAAGATGGTGGAGCTCAGGATGGGAACATCCCAGTCGAACAGAAAAAACCCCATGGACCAAATGACGATCAGGGCGAATCCGAAATCTGCGATTGTTGCTACCACATTGCCGACACGCGGCAGGATCCATACATCTCCCACATAGCCCAATGCAGACAGAACGATGCCGATAAGAAAAATATCCGCAAATGATACACCAAAAAAACCACCGAGGATGATAAAAAGAAGAAATATGGTTAGTACGGCCTTTATCAGCAATGAAAATAAATGTCTCATCTCAGGGTCACCTTCTCACTTGGAAATAGGGGTTTGGTCCACGGCCTTTGTCGCGGGAACAATCCCATGTTTTAAGTGTAACCAATCCGACAGCCATGCTATGCAAGCTCAGAGGCCGGGAATCGGCTGAAACGAAAAAGCACCTAAATTAGGTGCTCCTCTTGTGGTACTCTGAAATAGAAGATGAATGAGATAAGAAAAAAATTTATGAAGTAGAAAGCTTATTTCAAGCGAAAGTGTCAGAAGTATCAGAAGCGGTTGGCGGCTAGTGGGTTCATCATGATGACTGCGGGGCATCCGCTGGATGCTTCATCGCATACTTTCAGACAAGAAAAAGAGGAGGGGAAAGGATGAGTCTGGAAAAAGAATTGGCGGAACTCATTCGCCGGGTGGTCCGAGAGGAGAATGCAGCGCTGTTGGAAGATCTCAGGAAGGAATTGAACCCTCATAACCAACTGAACCATCTTAGAAAAGTCGTGCCTAAAAAAGTAGTAAAGGAAGAAAGACGCTATGAGGATGAGCCATCAGAAATGATCTCCTCCAGGGGTGCACCCCATTTCGTTGAGCAAGAAATTTTACTAGATTTCAGCCAAACCAAAGGGGTTCGCAAAAATACGATTGAGACAGCCGAAATAGTGGCGAGGTGCTTACAGAAGCATGGTGGGCCTCTACGCTTGAACCAGATACAAGACGAATTAAAAAAACACGGGAAAGACATGGGCAGTAACGTGACGACACGGATGCAAGCCATTATGAAGATCTGTCCCGCAATCAAAAAGATTGGCCGCGGCTTATATACATATCAGCCTTAAAAAGCCGCTGCGTTTTTTGACAGTGATACATGTTTTTTTCATTAGAAAATCCCCTTCAGGTTAACAGTAGTGAGCTTGCTGTCTAACGAAAGGGGATCATATCATGACCTTTGTGCGGCTGTTTTTCCTTTTGCATGGCCGCGATTGCTCGAAGCCATTTCATGCGCCTCATTCCCTTTGCCGTAGACTCGGCCCGGTGGTGAGGCTTATCCGTTTCTCTTGCCTGGGACTAGGGCATGTCTGAACAATCCGTAGCGCGAGGTCCCGGGTCGGTATGGCTGTCTTCGTTTCGTTGCAAAAAGCGCAAAGGCTCTCCGCCAGCCATACCGACCCTCCCTTTTACTCACGGAAGATTGAATGACCAGACAGGCCCTAGTACTGCCCTGGTAATTAAACCTTCCGCAAGAACGATCCGTTCATTGGTACATCCATTGGGACCATAGGAGCAAATGGGATCGTCCCATCCCAAACTCCAGCATGCCCGCTTCATCCATTTTCCTGATTATCCCGCCATGCCGGCAATCCCCCCGCTCCCCTAGCCGCCTTTACTCCCCGCACCACCGCTTCTGCTAGAACCTCTGCCGACAGGGCGCCGGCAAGATCGACGGATGCCTTCACTTCCCCGGTTGCCAGGGTGAAGACTGTGTCCCCGTCATACATGGTGTGTACGGGAACAATTGTCCGGGCCAGGCCGTTATGGGCCATCTGGGCCACTTTGTTGGTTTCGGTTTTTGTCAGGTCGGCGTTCATCGCCACCACTGCGATGGTGGTGTGGGTGCCGGTGTATCCTGCGTTCTCTTTTTTCCGCCCGAACTGGTCGATAAAATCCAGAAAGCCCCCGTTTTCATCCCTTGCACCGGCAAGGATGGTTCCCGTCGCAGGATCCCGCACGTTCCCCACCGCGTTCACCGCTACGATGGCCCCTACAGTCAATCCGTTCTCCAATCGTCTGGAAGAGGTGCCGAGACCGCTTTTCATGGCTCGCTCCATTCCGGCGAATTTTCCCACCGAAGCTCCGCATCCCGCCCCGACGTTCCCTTCACCGACCGCTTTCCGGCTTGCTCGGTCGGCGGCTTCATACCCCATGGCCGCGTTGGGCCGGACGGATGCCAAACCCAGGGCAAGGTCGAACAAGACCGCTGCCGGGACAATCGGCACCACGCCTACTCCAACGTTCAGACCGTCTTTCTGCTCTTCCAGGAATCGCATGACACCGGTGGCGGCTTCCAATCCAAAAGCACTGCCTCCCGTCAGGCAGACGGCATGCACCCGGTCCACCTGGTTGACAGGGTTCAGCAAATCGGTCTCCCGTGTCCCCGGTGCCGATCCTCTGATATCCACTCCGCCCGTTGCCCCTCCCGGGACCCGGATCACCGTGCACCCCGTTAGCGCTTCCGGATCCTCCGCTTGTCCGACCAGCACGCCGGGTACATCCACGATCGATCCTTTCACGCGGATCACTCCTTTCTGATATCCCCCGTGATTTTTCTATAAGAAAGACCCCCTTTTCTTCTTCAAGGGGGGTCTACGTTCCTGTTTCCCATATTAATAAAAACCCAACTTTTCTAGCGTTGGGTTTTTCCTGATGTCAGGGCTGGTATATGGTTTCGTTGTCTGTGGAAATATTATCTTGGGCAAGTCGGCTGGGATGAACACGAGGCTCATCATGAGAGGGTATTGGCTCTCGTATATGCATCAGGTGATTAAACGCTTTATGAGCCTGTATCATCCCGGCACCGGTATCGGTGTCCCATCCGGTTTCCTCTAGATCGGTTGCGGTTTCCATTAGCACTTGTTTAGCCTGCTCTTGGGTTAAATGAGGCTTGGCTTGCCGAAGTAAAGCGACGACTCCGGCTGCTATTGGACAAGATGCGGATGTACCCGTGTCACTGTTGTGATAGCCGGTGAAATGTGTCGGTGCGCAAAAATCAGGTTTGCGTGGATCAAAGTTTGCCGGCCCTTGGGCACTATATCCGGCACGGATCCCTTGAATATTGGCTGCTCCTACGGTCATTACCAATGGATGGCCATTCACACTGTGTATACTTTTGCCGGGTCCATGATCGCCGGTTTTGCAACCACGTGGATTAAAACATGGATCGCCACAGTTACCTGCTGAAAATAATACAAGCATTCCAGCGTGAACGGCTTCTACCACTTTACGGACCACGGGATGGTTGGGGTTGTCTGTGATCCCTTCAAATGCTCCAACAAACCCCCAGGAGTTTGAAAGGATATGCGGTTTACCAGTACGACGAAACTGCTCAATGGCCCAGTCATATGCTTGGACCACGATATCCAAAAACGTCTCTTCAATTCCTTCTTTAGAAAATATGCGGATATCGTAGATGTTGGCATTGGGAGCCATTCCCAGTGCGTCGGTAGCCGTCATATTACCATGAAGGCTCCTTTTATCAGAATAGGTTCCCCAATCTTCACGAAAGCCATCAATCACTCGTTTGACAAAGGGCTTTCTCCATTCGTTCCGGTCCGCTCGTCCTTCTGCTGTGATTCCTGAATCGACGATTCCGATGACAATGCCGTCCCCTTTAAAGCCTCGTCCCCAAATTTTATCTGCACCTAAAAACTCTGCCACTTCACGCAAAGACCCTTTGGGTGTTTCAGGGTGGCAATCAACTGGATCTCGCATCGGTGCGATGGCCCCTTTGGGGTTAAGAAAAACATCAACAACGTTTTCCTGTTTCTTCAGTTCTTCGATTTTGTTTTTGGGAATGGTTCCACGTATGGTCAGAGTAGGGGAATCCGTATCATTGGTTATAAACATGGTGCCATTTTCTTTTTGTTGCTCACGCATGATGATTGGCTTAAATTTTGTGTCTACCTTAAAGGAAGGGATATCAATTTTCACTTCATCTTCAATAGACGTTGCGTTTATGGCTGCCATTCGGTTTCCATCGTTTTTGGCACGGACTTCGACTAAAACACTTACTGGCTCGATTTCTTTTTCATTATGATGTTTGTTTTCTTCCACTAAAACAACCTCCAAGTACCATATTTTTTACTTTTGATAGGTTGTCATAGTAAAGTTCATTGTATGCATATGCGCATATCCAATAAATACTAATCCGATATGCTTGAGTGCTGTTAATGGACCATTGGAATCATTTGACTGAAAGGTGGAATAAAATACCGTGTATTCTCCGTTATTTTGAGATCATCTTAGCTTTATCACACATGTAGAGGGGAAGATGAAGGTGCGAAGGTCGCTGTTTTATTTTTTAGCTGTGTTCGCTTTGTTGTCCGGATGTGCAATCTTGAATCAATCGGCTCCACCACCAACTCAGCCCGAGGGAACCCGAGTTCCACCAGAAAATATATCCTTAGAACCGCAACAAGTCTATTCTTCTCATATTAAGCGAGTGGTGGATGGAGATACCGTTCATTTGACCGAGCCGGTTTTCGGTTCCACTAAAGTTCGGATGCTTTCCATTGATACTCCTGAAACGAATTTTAATGGGAAAAGTCAGGGAAGGTACGGAGAAATGGCAACGGAACGATTAAAAGAACTATTGCCGATCGGAACAGAAGTGGACATTGTATTTGAGGATGAGGCAAAAGATACCTTTGGACGTTTGCTTGCTTATATTCGAAAGAACGGCCAAAATATTAATTTACAAATGGTTCGTGAGGGATATGCCGTCCCTTATCTCATCTGGCCAAACTTTGCTCAAGGTGAAGATTTTTTAAATGCTTTACGGGAAGCACGTGAAAATGGTCGAGGGATATGGGATATTTCTTCGCCGATCAACGAACTCCCTTATGAATTCAGAGCCCGTATCAGGGAGAAGAGTCCCGACAAATACGCAGGAAATTACCGAACAAAAAAATGTGTAGAACCGAAACGCTATAAGGAAATCCCATTAGAACAACGAGTATTTTTTTGGAAGAAAAGTGAGGCTGAAAGAGCTGGTTATCGCTGCAAAGATGAAGCCGGTTAAATAAGATGCCCATGGAAAGTTCCGATCCCATCACTGAAAAGATAACTACACATAAAAAAGACCCCTTTCCCCCTTTCTCAACAGTTTTTGGGGTCTTTCGGGGTCGTAAATATGCTTATCTCTTCTCCCCGGTTCCCACCCGGTAAAATTCATGGAACAACTTAATCAGTGCCCGTTTTTCTATGCGGGAGACATAAGAACGGGAGATACCCAACTCCTTTGCAATCTCCCGTTGCGTCTTTTCCTCCAGCCCCGCCAGTCCAAAGCGGTTCCGGATAACCTCCTGCTCCCGATCGTCCAGGATATACAAGTGGTTGTAAATCTTCTTCTTCTCGATCTTTAATTGCACCGCATCCACGATTTCATCCCGTTCCGTTCCCAGAATATCGATCAGCGTGATCTCATTCCCTTCTTTGTCGGTGCCGATGGGGTCGTGGAGGGAGACGTCTTTGCGGGCTTTTTTCAGGGATCGGAGGTGCATCAGGATTTCATTTTCAATGCAGCGGGCGGCATAGGTGGCCAATTTGGTGCCCTTATTGGGCTGATAGGATTCGATAGCCTTGATCAGACCGATGGTGCCGATGGAAATCAAGTCTTCCGTATCTTCATTGGTGTTTTCGAACTTCTTTGTAATGTGAGCGACCAGGCGAAGATTGTGTTCGATCAAGGCGTTGCGGGCCTGTTTATCGCCTTGGGCCATTTGCTTCAGATACTTTTCCTCCTCCTTTTCGTTGAGGGGTTGGGGAAAAGCGTTGTTTTTAATATAGGCGACAAACAGCATCACTTCGCGGATCATCACAGCCAGGGAAGTAAACAAACCAGGCACGCCGTCGTCACCTCCACTCAAGTTGCCGAAAACAGATGTTATCAGCTTATGAGCGTTCGGCTGGGCGCGTGCCTGTACGGGAAAAAACAATTCCTTCTTGTGATGCAGAAAACCTTATATAGCAGAATGCGGTTAGGGGGCGTGGTCGAAAAACAGACATGGAAACGGCCAGCGGTCGGATTCATGTTGTCTGGGCTACGAGAATGAAGGATTGTCTGACGGAAAATATGTTTATCGATACCAAAAAGGATACGGATTTCTTGAAAAAGGGTTCTTTCTTGTAGGAGATCGCCGAGGCCCATGCGGATGCGATTGCTTGACGGAGGGGTTGAAGAAGAAGCCAGCTCCCGCTCCGGCACCGGCTCGGCGGCATTATCATGCTTGGTACTATCGCGATCAGCTATTCCCATTCCTTGGAGTTGTTCCACTCGTCCAGAGCTTATAATTGGTATCATAAAGAACCCGCTCCTTTGGAGAAGCGGTTTTTTATGTCTGAATATGTTTGCCTGATTTGGACGTCTATCTCGGCATTTATCATTCCCCCTATTTGAATCTGGTATATTACACGTATCTCGGATTCCCCCCTTCTTCAGCTTTCATTGCGTCTTCTTTGGTTTTATGAACCGTACCAAAAGGATGCTCAGGTGGCGCATAAATACTGTAAAGCTTCAGTGGCTTATCCCCTGTATTGGTTAAATTGTGCCATTTACCCGCAGGTACCATGATGGCATAATCATCATAAACTTCTGCTTCAAAATCCAATTGATCTTTCCGATCACCCATTTGAACCAATCCTTGCCCCTCTTCAATACGTAAGAATTGATCAACGGTAGGATGAAGCTCTAGACCGATGTCATCGCCAACATCGATACTCATGAGGGTTACCTGTAAATGTTCTCCTGTCCATAAGGCGGTACGAAATGTATTATTTTGCTTAGTCGCTTTATTGATATTAACAACAAACGGCCTTTTTCCATAATCGATCAAATCAATATCACCTTCTTGGTTATATTGATTTGCATAACCACTGGCATAGGCTCGACAAACAGAGGTGCAATGTAGACAGACCTGTGCGCAGTGCTGGGAGTGCGGGTCGGGGTATCTTAGGCATTCCTGGCCACAGAGATCACAGATGTGGGCACAGAGGAGTGCCATCTGTTTGGAAATATAGCTGGATCGGGCCGACATCTGGGCAGTTAACGCACAGATGTCGGCACAATCCCGAAGCAAGAGGAGTTGTCTACTGCGATAGGACACATCGTGCATGGAAGCCACCATAGTGACCATATGGTCACAGACTGCTTGACAATGCTGGACAATTGGGACTATAGAGAAATGATCCCTGACATAACTGGTATTTTCGGACATAACGATTCCTCCTGGTCAAAAGTCCTTACATACATATGCCCAGTGAGGTGCATTTGCTTCTGATCACTACTTGACCATTCTATCGTTACCGTACTCCTATTTATTCTCGGCGGCGGAACTGTACGGGTTGGAAGGGAGAGACCTGTTCTTTTTTCTAGTAAAGGAAATTTATAAGGGAGTGAATCCTATATAAGGTAAAATTATAAAAACCCCCGCAGTATCGGGGGTTAATTTGGTTAGGTGTTGGAAGTCCATGAAACTCCCTTTTTCTATATCATTATTCGTATCAAGTTTGTTTTTTCTGTCCACCGAAGAACAAACAAGATTAACAACGGTGATAACAGAAATAAGATCCATCCCCACTTGTTCACGTATCCAACAACTCTCTTGTTTAATCAGAATCTGACTAAGCAACATTTCTTTTTACTTGCTGTTTTCCTTTTCGGAAAATACCCCTCAAGCTGGCGGCGATTAAAAACAAGGCCGGGCAGGATCCCAAACAGTCCAATGTTCCACAACAGAGCGAGGCCAGATAGAGTCATGATTGCCCCTCCAGTTTTAGCCCAGAACTTAACCAAAATCGCACCGATGAGGGCTAATATTGAAAACCAGAATGCGGCTGCTCCGCTGTTGAGGATCCCTTCATCCTCAGTCACCTCTGCGTTTGTGCGAAGAGTGTATATGAGCGGGGGTGGTCGGGCTGGCGGACTGTCTTCGATCTCTATGCAAAAAGCGCAAAGGATCCCATCTCTGCGCCTGTTTTTAAATACAACTGTAGTACTCTAATGGATTCTGATTAACAGACTGTTTTCCTTTAACATGTGGGTAGTCGGTTAAATGGTGTCTTAAAATATTTCTAAACGTGTATTTTTCCCGGATTGATACCGTGATCCCTATTTTTATAAATATCCCTTGACGAGAATATTCCCCATGATGTATATTTGAATCAACAGGAAGATGACTATAGTGATGAAGGAGATGATCATACCGAGAGACCATCACTTAGCGAGGTGAACGACATGTCAAGGAAGAGTCCGGGCATGGACATGACGACGACGCTTAAGGCTTTGGCCGAACCGAATCGTATGGATATCGTCGAACTCTTGCGCAACGGTCCCCTGACCGTGGGGGAAATCGCCGACCGGCTGGGGCTTCGCCAGCCCCAAGCCTCGAAGCATTTGAAGGTGCTTAGCGACAACGGGATTTTGGAAGTGAAGGCCGAAGCCAACCGCCGGATCTACAAGCTCCGGCCCGAGCCCTTCCAAGCGCTGGATGCTTGGCTGAACTCCTTCCAACGCGTCATGCAAGAAAGATTCGACAATCTGGACTACTATTTGCGGGAACTACAGAACAAGAAAAAATCATAGGATCATTCAAATGGATGAGGAGGAATTACAAATGTCCAACAATGCAATGGTTTCGAGAGTAGAGAATGATCGGGTGCTGGTGCTGGAGCGCGTTTTCGATGCGCCGCGTGATCTCGTGTTCAAGATGTTTAAGGAGCCCGAGCATCTCAAGCGCTGGTGGGGGCCGAGAGGCTGGGAGCTTCCGGTCTGCAACATCGATTTCCGGCCGGGTGGCGTTTGGCACTTCTGCATGAAGTGCGTCGATCAGAACCAAGGTCAATTTTACGGCATGGAATCCTGGGGAAAAGTCATTTATAAGGAAATTGTCGAGCCGGAGACGATTATCTACACAGATTACTTCTCGGATGCCGAAGGCAATACGAACGAGACCATGCCGTCGACCGAGGTCACGATGGAATTCATCGATCTGGGCGGCAAAACGAAGCTGGTCAGCCGTGCTGAATATGTGTCCGCAGAGGCCCTTAAGAAAGTCATGGACATGGGTATGCTACAGGGCATCACCGAAACTTGGGACCGTCTGGAAGAGCGTCTGAACAAGGTCAAGTAAGGAAATATGGGGACGGCCTCCTGGCTTTGAGTTTGGTAATTACTTATGCAAGGGAGTAGAAAAATCAATGGTTACGAGAAATACTAATAAAGGTGACTGCAACACACGCCGCTTACGGGATAGTCGGTTCTGGTGGGATTGGACTAGTTTACAAAAATACGTTCAGTTCGAAAAGTAAAACCAGTCCCTGCCGTCTTCAAGAATCAGAGCGGTACAGCGCATCTGTAGCGTACTCCTCCACAACCGCAAAGGGTGTTTTCTGGTATAAAGGAGGCAAGTTTTCGGTTATATAAAGTAAATGGAGGAAAGAACATGCTACACAATGTAAACCCCATCGGCATTGTTGTTTTGGTTTCCTTTATCGGTTTAATCGGGTACTTCTTGTACCGAATTGTAAGTTTTTTTAAGCCCAAAAATGATAGCTAAATAAGTTACAGACAAAAGATCAAGACAAAGATAAAGCCCGCCAGCTGGCGGGCTCTACTATTTAAATCCGCTTTCTAGTGCCTTCCCCGTTGCTTTTCCAGCTGCTCACCCACTATCAACCATGAGTAGAAAAGACCGTATAGGAAAGAAAAAAGCCAGGTGCCGTTGCGGTTTCGACACCTAGCTGCTCAATGCTTTTTCAATCGCTTTTCGGATGCGTTGGGGCTTGGTCGTGGGAGCGTACCGTTTAATGACCGAACCCTGGCGGTCCACCAGAAACTTGGTGAAGTTCCATTTCACCTTTTTGCTGAGAAACCCGGGAGCCTTTCGGGTGAGGTAGCGGTACAGCGGGTGGATGTTTTTACCCTTGACGTGGACTTTTTCGAAGAGGGGGAACGAAACACCGTAGTTGATGTGGCAAAATTTCCAGATCTCTTCATGGGAAGCGGGTTCCTGGCGCAGGAACTGGTTGCAGGGAAAGCCGAGCACTTCTAAACCCTGTTCCCTGTATTGGTCGTAAAGTGCCTGCAGTTCACGATATTGGGGCGTGAATCCGCACTTGCTGGCGGTGTTGACGATGAGGAGTACGCGCCCTTTGTAATCGGACAGAGATTTTTCCTCCCCGCCGATGAGGACGGCCGAATAATCGTAAACGCTCACGCCTTACAACCTCCCTAGAAGTCCATTTGATCGAAAAATCAAATTATATATAAACATAGTCAAATATAGCCCCTCCAGGATCCCCTTGTCAAGAGGGAAAAGAAAATCCTCGCCTTTATTTAGGGAAGGTCCCCATCTCGTATTTATCATCGTGACCAAAGATGATCATGCACTTTTTAACCCGAACGTTGCGGCATGTTTATCCCCTCCGTCCATCTGCTTTTCGATACTTTTCTCTTTCTTTTCACCGAGAGACTGGAGAATTGCGTTATTTTTAATATAGGCGAAAACAGATCATTTCGCGGATCATCACGACCAGGAACAAACCAAGCACGCCGCCGTCACCTCCACTCACGTTGCCGAAAACAGATGTTATCGGCTTATGAGCGTCCGGTTGGGCGCGTGCCTGTAGAGAAATTTTATAGTCGCTTAGCAATAATCGAGAACCTGTTGCATCAATCCGTGTTGTTTACCTGAAGAAACGGATTCCCTTTCTCGATTCTCTCCATAGCGATCGTGAATCCGGCGGAGAGGATGAGCAGTATGGCCGCTCCCCATTGAACAATCGGACCCACAGCCAATGAAGCGATGGCATAACCGAGTACGGGACCCAGGGCGGCCCCGATGTCCAGCGTCATGGAATACCATATCATGACCGCACGTTTGGAAGCAGAAGAAGCATGCTCAACAGCCGTAGCATCCAGCAATGTCGTATTGATGGTGGCTGTTACAAGAAGCAACACGGCACCCACAAGCCAACCAACCGCCGGTAAATGGGTGGAGATCAGGATGATGAGAACACTTCCAATGATCAGAGTCGCAGCTAGAGTGGGTAATCTTAAACGGTTTCGATCCGTCACTTTTCCGACCCAGGGAGCGATCAACGGTTCCCACGCCCAACGCATGGCCTGTAATATACCAGCCAGTGCAGCCGCCCCGATGCCGCCGATCCATAAAACGGAAGAAATGTCCTGTTGCTCGATCCATAAGCTGAGCATAGATTTCAAAAGGCCCTGATAAACCATACTGATCATCAATCCCGCCAGCAAAAGGAAGAGTGTGTACCTGCCAACACGAAAGATTCGGTCACTGGTGCGAGCGGTTGCTGTGACAACTGATTGGTTGTCGCTGGAACGGTCGGGAAAATAGAACCATACCAGAGGCACCATCCATACTGCCGCAAAGGCAAAGAGTAAAGAGATCGTATGGATCCCCGCCATACCGGCGAAAAGACCGCCAATCAGCATACCGGCCAAGCTGCCCGTCCGGGACAGCCCGTTGTATACACCTGTCAGTTTTCCGGAAAGTCCGGTTTGCTGGATCCCTTCGATCAGACTGTATTGTCCTGCCTGCTTTAAAAATGCCCAGGCGATTCCCCATAAGCATCTCATAATGAATAACAGCTCAAAAGATCTTGCAAAACCGTAAGAAAAAGTGGACACAACGGTAAGCAGAATAGCCAATAACAGGCCGTACTTTATGGGAAATCGCTTATAAAACCAGCCGACGAGAGGATGTACCGGGATTCGGATCAGGCGATTCACCGATAACAAGACCCCCACTTGCCAGAGGGAGCTTAAGCCCAGGTGACTCCAGAAAATAGGAAGGACCACGTACAACATGGAGTCACCCAGTAAGCACACAGCCGTTATGAGCGCAACTAGTTTGACTTTAGCAGCAGGAGGAAGTGTTTTCTTTTTCCACATTTGCCGGCCCGCAGCATGTTGATCCCTTATCAGTTTGAGTTCCGCATACCCCGGTTTCAGGCAAGTTTAACTCCACTTTTTTGGCCGCCTCCCAATCCCCGCACAATGCCGCCACAATGCTTCTCACCTGCTCATATCCGGTGGCCATTAAAAATGTGGGAGCACGACCGTAACTTTTGGAGCCCACGATGTAAAAATCCTTTTCCGGTTGTCTTAATTCCGCCTCTCCATGGGGTCTGACGGTTCCACAGCTGTGTATATTCGGATCGATTAATTCGGCAAGATCGGGTACGGATTCAATGGATGTGTTACTCTCATAACGCAGCTCCCTTAAAAAGGAGAAGTCCGGTCGTGCTCCTGTATTGACAACAATCTCATCAATATGATCCAAATAGGTAAGTTGGCCGTTTGTGTTTCCGCTTAAGGTTAAGGTTGATTCGGATTGACGGATAGACTCAATACGGAACCCGGCGTGGACCTGGATTCGTTCTTCTTCTACCAATTGACGGATGTGTTTCCCCAACGCTCCTCTTGCTGGAAGCGCATCCTTCTCTTCCCCGCCGTAGGTGTCCGACACGGCCTGTTTCCTAAGCACCCAGTGAATGGTTGTGTTCTTAAAATCCCTTTTTAGCACTTCCAGGTTGAGCAAGGTATGAATGGCAGAATGTCCACTCCCTACAACGGCAACCGCTTTTTCAGCATATCGGTTTCGTTGCTTGCCACTAACATCGGGGATTCCATAAAAGATCCGGTTGGCAAATTCTTTTTCACCCATGGCCAAGTTTCCATTGGCTCCAACCGGATTCGGCGTATACCACGTTCCGGATGCATCAATCACGGCAGAGGCTTCCAGCTTTTGATAAACCCCATTCGTTTCATAAGTGATTTCAAAGGGTACTTGGTCACGGCCGGCTGTTTTTACCTTGTCAAGGCCTTTCCGATTGACGGCAACAACCTTGCTATTCGTAAGAACAAAGGGTTGAATCATCGGCAAACGGGATAAAGGGAATAAATAGAGGTTGACCAGCTCTTCTCCTGTCGGAAGTTCATCCTTTGGCGGAGAAATCCAGTCATGCTGCAACAGTAGCTCTTCCGCCGCTTGATCGATATTGAATTCCCAGGGGGAAAACATGCGCACATGACCCCATTCCAATACAGATGCACCTACGCTCACGCCTTTTTCAAACAGAACAAACGGTTTTCTTTTACGGACTAAATGTGCCGCGGCAGCCAACCCCACCGGACCTCCTCCAATAACAGCCACAGGTAAATGTTGAGTGTGCATGAGATCCATCCTTCCTAAATTGTTTTGACATGAAGGGAGACGGTGGGGAGACAAAAAAGACGCAACATGATGGTTGCGTCCTTTTGTACCATGAAACGTCTGAAACAATAAGAGCCTTTTTAGGAGGGGAATCATGATGAATATAGACATTATATGGAACGAATTCCACAATCAATTAAAAAAATTCTTACTCAAACGCATCCATGACCCCTATGCGGTAGAAGACGTTCTGCAGGAAATCTTCATTAAAATCTATACGCAAATCGATCAACTGAAAGATAAACAAAAGCTACGACCCTGGATTTATCAGATCACCAGAAATGCATTGATCGACTATTACCGCAAAAAAGAACCGGTTAAGGAATTGCCTCTGTTTTTATCGGAGTTTGATAAAAACCCGGATCAAGAGGAAGAAGATGAAGATTTGAGCAAGGAATTGTCCCAATGTCTGCGGCCCATGATCGATCAACTGCCCTTAAAATACAGGGAAGCGATTGAGATGACGGAGCTTGAAGGCTATACACAAAAGGAGCTCAGTGAAAAATTGGGTATTTCCTTTTCCGGAGCAAAGTCCAGAGTTCAACGGGGCAGAAAAAAACTAAAGCAATTCATGTTGGACTGCTGCCATTTTGAATTTGACCGATTGGGCTATATTATGAACTATGAGGTCAAATCCGATTGTTCAACACCTCCCAAGTGTTCATCACCGGATCATAAATGCCATTAGAATATCTTGCGTCCTTTTTGTTTCATGCCCGTCTTCTACAGTGAAAGCCAAAAACAAGGAGGAACCCACATGAGTGCAAAAAAATCGTTTGAAAACAATCCTTCCGAAGGTTGCTGCGGGGGGCCGACACCGGTAGAAGACGCATGTTGTGTGCAGGATGCAGAAGCGAAAGCATCAGGGGAAGAAGGATGTGGATGTGATTCATCGGCATCCGATAAAGAAGCCGAAAAAACCAGCACAAGTTCCTGCTGTGGTTAACCCCGTCTTTTGAAGGGGGATGGATTGGGATGGCTGTCTTCCATTCAGCACAAAGACTCTCCGCCAGCCATCCCACCCTTCCCTTTATCTTGAGGAAAATGAAATGACTAGTCAGGCCCTTAATCGTTCTTTTCCATCTCGGCGATCTTCGTGATGGCCTTCAGGCCGCAAAATGAGAGACAATAGATGGAAAACCCGCCAATGTCAGGTGGGTTTTTATGTGTGGATGGATCGGAATGATAATTTCCCTTTTGAAGAGGGACTCCCCGGTTTTAGCCGGGGCGTCTGTTTCATATGGATTACTTCAGTCCAAATTGTGATTTGGAGTTTAGTTTGTCATCTTGAAAGATGGCGTTCATATTGGAGCCGTCGGAGTTTTGCCAGGTATACATGACGGTTTTTACTCCGGCCACTTCGTTTTGACTGTTTTCTTCTCCTTCAAAGCCGATAATCTCTACCACTTCATCGTAGCTCATACCGTTTTCGATTTGGTTGTATTTATCCATCGTTAATGTGGTATCGGATGAGTCCTCTTCAGAACGTTCATCGGCAGTCCCTTCTTCAGGTGTATTGATCTCCGACTCGATCTTTTCCAATTCCTTGTCCGCTTCTTCAAACGCGACTCCCAGCACCGCTACACAAGCCACTCCAAGTAGAGCGAATCCTAAGAAGATTCCGCCGACGATCAAGATGATTTTTTTCATGAGATGATGAGGCGCGTCGTCCGTGACTGTCGTCAAGGAAGGAAGCGCCTTTTTTCTCCCCTTTCTCTGCCAAAGTTGTGCAATGTCTTTTACAGAAAGGGGATTCTTTCTGTATGACTATTGCTTTCCTTTTTCGATAAACTGATTCAAATCACTTTCACGAATCCGCCAAACGTTTGGAAGCTTGTACCCTTGTAACTTTCCGCTTCGCAACCACTTTCGGATCGTGTTCGGACTAACTGCAAGTCTTTCCGCCGCCTCTTCAGGGGTGAGCATTCTGGACGGCGAAAGCATGGTTGACCCATCGGTTCTCACCCTGACCATCCCTCCTTTAACTAAAGTTGGGCACGTCTGAATAATAGGATTTTAATACTAATTATGTCAAACACGCCTCAACATATCTATGAATATATTACCGTTTATAAAGTTTTCTAAACCTCTTTGTGTGTGCCAAAAAAAATTTTGTAGAACCTCCGTTTGGGCTGTTCTCCCTTCGGTAATCACTTTTTCGAGGATGAAAATGCTTGGAAGGTTGAAGGGGCAGAGGGGGGATCTTTGAATCATTTGGGATGTTATAATTGTGAAAACGATGGAAGCGGGGAGAATCGTGACAGGAGAAACCATCCACCCTTCAAACTGTCCCATCTGCGGCTTGGACAATGATTGCGGAAATCTGTCAGGCAAGCCCCGCGGTACATGCTGGTGCAGCCGGGAGAGCTTTCCGGATGAAATTTTTGATCTCGTACCCTCCCATCAAATGAATCAATCCTGTATCTGCCGTGATTGCCTTTCAGCATTCAAAAACGGCAGACAGGATGAAAAAGCAGAGTGAGACAGCTCTGCCTGGCTCTTTTTCAGTCATTGATTGTGATATCTGATTATCAATCAGGATGATACGGGGTAGATGGATAGGTGTGATGATGTGAACTCATTGGGATGGTTGGAACGATCTCAGGCTTTGGTGATTCTCTGTTCTGTGGTGTTGGGTTTATGGGTCGGGCGGATGGGTATAGGGTCCGATTGGGCTGAGCGGCTGATTCTGCCTTTTCTGGTGGTGATGTTGATAGGGGTGTTTCTGCAAATCCCTTTGGGGGATGTGCGGAAATCGTTGGCGAACGTCCCGTTTACTACAGCCAGCGTGGGAATCAACTTTGTCGTGACGCCGTTATTTGCAGGCGGTCTCGGTTATCTCTTTCTGCGGGAAAGCCCGGAGTTATGGATCGGATTTGTGATGTTGATGGTAACACCATGTACGGACTGGTATTTGGTGTTCACTTCCATCGCAAGGGGAAATGTGACTCTGTCGGCGGCAATTCTACCCTTGAACCTGATCTTGCAAATCCTATTATTACCCTTTTATGTTTGGTTTTTGACCGGGCAGTTGCATGGGGTGGAACCGATGTGGCTGTTGACAAGTATCGTGCTGGTTTTAGTAGTGCCATTGGTGTTGTCCCGCTTGATCCGGTGGATATTTCGCCGTTGTAGAGGAGAGGATTGGTTGAGGGAGAAGGTTCTCACCCGGGCTGGTACGGTACAACTGATTTTTCTTAATCTGGTGATCGTTGCGATGTTCGCTTCTCAGGGAATGGTTTTGCTTCAAAACCCATGGGTGTTGTTCACGTTGCTCCTTCCGGTTTGGATCGGCTTCATGCTCATTTTTGCAGCGGGTCAGGGGGTGGCCCGAGTTTGGCGCTTCTCCTATGCGGATACGGTAAGTTTGCACTTCACCACATTGGCACGAAATTCCCCTATCGCACTGGCGATCGCCATCACGGCGTTTCCCGATCAGCCCTTGATCGCTCTCGCCTTGGTTATGGGCCCGTTGATTGAATTGCCGACATTATCCTTGTTTTCCAGCCTGTTGTTGCGGATAAGGGGGAAGTGATGGATAGAAATGCACATGTCTCTGCTACTCTGATGTAAAGATATATCAAACACCGATTTCCCAGATGGAAATCGGTGTTTTTGTATTACTTATGATAGGGCAGAGCGGGATGGTTGGGCGGGGAGGGGAGTGCGGGGGCCACTTGTTGGAGCAGGAACTGTTGGACTGCGTGGTCCATCCACTTGCCGGGCGCCGGGATTTCTCCGTGAGCCGCATGTTCCAGTGCATCCTGGATGGCCCTAGGTTGACGGAGCGCTATTCTCACTTCCGCTAGTGTATGAGAAGACAGATAACGGAACAATTGATAACGGAGATGGTTATGTCGGTCAGGATCGTTCAGCAGATTCCAGGCCAATCCCGTCATTTTTAAAAATGTGTGATGGTCTCGGGAGTCTAATGCCAATCCATACGCGTTCATAGGCCATCTTCCTTTCCGTTAAGCATTCTTTCCTATAATAATAAGATAATTCTGTTAAATTGTCGACAGGAAAATGATGACTTTTTGCACTTTAAATCACTTTTGGTGCAGTCTTGTGCCCGAATTGAATATCCATAAATCAAGTCCATTTGAATGAACGGAGGGAAGTAAGATGGATCATAGCCGGGAGCTGAAGCGGTATTTGGAAAAGGCTCAAATGTATGGACTGTTGGCGGAGTACTACAAATACAGCCATCCGGAATGGCATGTCCACTACTATAAAAAGCACCTTCGTTATACTCGACGGGTGGCGGAAATGGTACAAATGGGTACGGTTATGGGAGATGGACAACAGGAATCCCAGACGGAGCCGTCGTCGGTTCCCAGAGAGAGGACCCGGGTGCGGATTTTGCACGCCTCACCAGGGACAGCTCAAGTGAATGTCAATATAGATGGACGGAGACTGGCTACTAACCTGGGTTACGGAAACGCGTCCAACTACATTGATCTGCCGCCTAGAACTTATCGTGTGGAAGTGTTTCGCCGGGGGGAGCCAGTGTTGCAGGAGAGAGTGACGTTGGAAGCGGGTAACGTGTATACGTTGGCGGCGGTGAACCGACCGAGGCAGCTCGAATTGTTGACGATCGTAGATGACCCGGAGGTGGAACAGGGCAAGGTACATCTTCGTTTTGGCCATTTGTCGCCGGATACACCCACAGTGGATGTGACCATTAGCGAGAATATCATGTACCCCGATGTTCGATTCAAGGAGGTGACCCGCTACCTGACGGTACATCCGGCAACAGAGGAGGTGGAAGTATTCATAGATGATCGCCGTCAAAAAATATTGACGGTTCCCCGTGTTACATTCCAGGCAAACCAAGCTTATTCCGCATATCTGATTGGATTGTCTCAAGGCAGACCCCGACTGAACCTGTTACTCCTGCGGGACGGGAGGTGAGGGTTAATCCATCTGTCATACACCGAACTGAATCCCGGCGATTGCCAGGCAGATTGATGATAAAGTGACCATGGTGACTTGTGCTGTCGTGCAACGAGAGCCCGGGGCCCGATTTCCGTCTCCGCGCCTCTTTTCCTTTCACCGATGAAGGGCAGTCCGCTCCGTCTCCTCCGGACCCAACCAGCGGCCAAAAGAAAAGCAAGGTGGCCGCTAGACGGTTGAGTCCTACGGAGACTCCGCTAGGTAGTCGGTCATAGGGCGCTACACCGGAAATCGTTCCCCTCTTCCCTTAACGAAGAGGTTTGTCAGCAGCCTCCCCGGCGATTGCCGGGGTATTTTTTATGCCCGATATTGCATAATGACTTATAAATCCTTATAATTTATAAGTGTTAGTAAGTGATGATCGGTCATTGATGGGAAAGGAGGGATTTCGTTGTACCAGGAAGAGCGATTGCGCAAGATACGGGAGTATCTGGAACAGTACAAACGGATCAGCGTGCAGGAGATCTGCGACCGGTTCGGGGTGTCGCGGGATACCGCCCGAAGGGATCTGGTTAAACTCGATGAACAGGGAGTCATCCTGCGCACCCGCGGCGGGGCTCTCCTGCCGGAAAAAGAGGTGAAAAGTTACCGGGAACGCCTGGAATCGGCTGCAGGTGAGAAAGAGGCGATCGGTCGTGAGGCGGCGGGTCTCATTCGGGACGGGGAGCATTTGATCCTGGATGCCTCGACCACCGTACAGGCGGTGGCCGCTTCTCTTACTGCCGAGGATGTGACGGTGGTGACCAATTCCATCGATATCGCATCGGTTTTAGCGGACCGTCCCCATGTCTCCGTCCGTTTGCTCGGTGGAAAGTTGCACCCGAAACACCGTTATGTGTACGGGGCGACCACTGTTGCCATGCTGCGGAACTATCGTGTCGATAAGGCATTTCTCGGTGCCAGCGGGATTACTCCGGAGGGTGTGTTTTATCCCGATGAGGAGGATGGCCAAGTGATTCGGGAGTCGCTTCAATGTGCAGGCCAAGTCATCGTATTGGCGGATGCCACCAAATTTCACCGCCGTTTTTTTTACCGGGTGTGTGATCTTGGATCGATCGATCGGTTGGTGACCGATCAACCGCCTCCCGCCGATTTGCAAAGGGCGCTGGAGGAACAGGAAGTGGAGATCATGGAGGTGACCCCGCATGGTTAAGCTGATCGTTACAGACTTGGATGGGACCTTGTTGGATGAAGAAAAGCTGGTGCGGGAGGAAGACCGGAAAACCCTGATGGAGGCGGTTCGGGATGGAAGCCAGCTGTGCCTGGCTTCAGGAAGGATGCAGGCAGAACTGGAACAGGTGATGGATGTCATCGGAATTCCTGCCCACGGAGTGAGCCAAAATGGGGCCTTTGTCCGCACACGAGAGGGAGAGCCGCTGGTGAAGCACGTGTTTACCCCGGACCTGGCGGTGGCGTTGTTTGAAGAGACGCAAGGAGAAGATTTGTTTATGTTGGTTTGCTTGGAGCACCAGCTTTTGAGTCACCGTCGTGTCGGGATGGCGGAGCTGGTAGAGTCCCGCTTGTTTTCCTCTGTCCGGTTGATGCCGGAATTGGGATCTGCTTTGCTCCGACAAGAGGTGATGCCGTGCAAGTTCAGTTATTTTGGTGAAATGGAACGGATTGAGAAGCTGAAAAGCCGTTTGGAAAGACGGTTTGGTGAGGAAGTGGACTTATTCATTTCCGATCGGGATTGCCTGGATGTGATGCCCCGGGGGATCTCCAAGGGACGGGGACTTCAGGTATTGGTGGAGCGATTGGGTATTTCGAGGGAACAGGTTCTTACTATTGGAGATGCGTTTAATGACGTGTCGATGTTTGAATCCTTTCCCCACCTCAGCTTCGCTATGGCTCATGCTCCGGCGGGAGTACGGTTAAAAGCCGGGAAAACCGCCGATTCCGTCAGTGATGCTGTCAAGAGAGCCATGACCCGTGTTTAAGGACGAAACAACCGCCTCCCGGATGGGGAGGCGGTTTTGTTCTGCTGATTTTCTATTACGATTGTTGCTGCAGATATTGGCTGATATCCACACCGAGGCTTTCAGCCAAACGGAGCCCGTATTCCTCATCTGCACGATAGAAATTGCAGATGGCGAGCAAGCGTGTTTTTTCATGAACCTGTTTTAGGTCATTGGTCAGATTTTTGATCAGGTTGGCGCGTTCCTCTTCGGAAAACGCACGGTAACGCTCACCGGCCTGCGAGAAATCGTCAGTTTTGAAAATTTTCTGCCGACCGGCTGCCCCTTCAAGCGGTGTTTCGCTTTCCAGATAGGTTGAATCTTCCCGGGGGGTACCTTCGTGTCGGTTGGGCTCGTAGTTGATCGGAGAAATATCCGTATGATACTGCATGTTCCCGTCCCGCGTGTTGTTGCGCACCGGGGCGTAGGGGCAGTTAATCGGAAGGTCCAGGTAATTGGGACCGATCCGGTGGCGCTGTGTATCCGGGTAGGAGAACAGGCGGCCTTGCAGCAGTTTGTCTTCAGAAGGTTCGATTCCCGGAACGGTTGCACTGGGAGAAAAGGCGGATTGCTCCACTTCGGCGAAGAAGTTTTTCGGGTTTCGGTTCAGGGTCATCCGTCCGACGGGCTGCAACGGATAGAGATCTTCAGGCCATACTTTGGTCGGATCCAGCGGATCCCATTCATACCGGTCCAATTCCTCAGGTTTCATGATTTGTACGTATAAGTCCCACTTGGGATAGTCACCTTTTTCAATATGGTCAAAAAGATCACGGGTAGCGTGTTGGAAATCCTCCCCTTGAACCGTTGCCGCTTCTTCCGCGGACAGGTTTCGGACACCCTGCAGCGGTTTCCAGTGGTATTTCACATACACCACTTGGCCGGCAGCGTTTACCCACTTAAAGGCGTGTACGCCGAATCCTTCCATCTGACGATAGTTGGCCGGTGTTCCGTAATCGGAGAAGACCCAGGTCATCATATGGGTGGATTCCGGGGTGAGGGTCATAAAATCCCAATACCGGTCCGGATCCTGGATATTGGTATCCGGTGCCGGTTTCAAGGAATGGACCATATCGGGGAATTTAATCGCGTCCCGAATGAAGAAAACAGGCAAATGGTTGCCAACGATGTCGTAGTTGCCTTCTTCCGTGTAAAACTTGGTGGCAAAACCGCGCGGATCACGGGCGGTTTCGGGTGACCCGGAGGGATGGATCACGGTGGAGAAGCGGACAAACACCGGTGTTTCCTTATCCTCTTCTTGGAGGAAGGCAGCCTTGGTGTAATCCTTCATGGCGTGTGTCACCCGGAACACACCGTGGGCACCAGCGCCACGAGCATGCACCACACGCTCAGGTACGCGTTCACGATCAAAGTGGGCCAGTTTTTCGATCAGGTGATAATCCTCCAACAGGGTAGGTCCGCGGCGCCCCGCCGTACGCGAGTTCTGGTTGTCCCCGACGGGAACCCCTTGGTTGGTGGTAAGGCGGTTGTGCTTGTTGTCCATACTCCTTCACTCCTAATTAGAAATTGTTTTTGTCTAATAATCAATCTCTATTAATAATAATTTTAATTAAGGCTGCAGTCAATAGGTATTATAGCGGTTGAATAAAAGAAGGGTCGGCGGAAAAGTTCAAGCCCCCGGAAGATGGGGATTCCCGGGGACTTGATGGTGGTGTCCAATATCTGCTTTCATGTGCGTCGGGGAGAATGGATGGGCTTGATCGGGCCTAATAAAGCCTGGCGGTTGTGTCAGGCTGGTTGGCAGCTTGGTTGATACACCGACAAGAGCGTTATCGTTTGTTGGAACCTGTGTTTTAATGTTTCACCGTCACCCGGTTTTTCCCACAGAAAATCAGGCGGGTATCTCCCATGGGAGATCGTTGGCTTCAATGATAATTGACAGCTGCAACAGCATCCACCAAGCCGTTGCCGTACTGGTTGCTGGCACCCAAAGGAATGGCGGTAGCGTTCATCGCCTCGCGGATCTGTACATTGGAAAGCGAGGGATTGGCGCTTTTCACCAGCACGGCCACACCGGCGACATGGGGGGATGCCATGGAGGTTCCACTATAGCTGGAATACCGGTTCCTCGGAATGGTGCTCAACACATTTACTCCCGGAGCGGACAATTCCACGGATGGTCCCGTGCTGGAGAAGCTGGCTCGTTGGTTGTTGGAGTCCACGGCGGCCACGGCGATGGCTTCCGGATACTTGGCGGGATAGCCGACGGTATCCGTGCCGGCACCGGAGTTCCCCGCCGCCGCCACCACGACGATGCCGCTGTTGTAGGCCCGTTGGACGGCACTTTGGAGAACACTGGAACTGGACGAACCGCCCAGGCTCATGTTGATCACATCCATGCCGTTGTCGATCGCCCACTCGATCCCTTGGGCGATGCCGCTGTATGAGCCGGATCCGGAATCACTCAGCACTTTGACGGCATAGAGCTCCGCATCGGGTGCCACACCGATAACACCGATGCTGTTATCTACAGCCGCGATGGTACCGGCCACATGGGTTCCGTGTCCGTTGCGGTCCATGTAATTCCCGCCGACGAAGGAAGCACCGCCACGGACGTTCAGGTCTTCATGGTTGTAGTCGATCCCCGTGTCCAACACGGCCACCTTCACCCCTTGACCGCGTACCCCCGTCGAATGGACTTGGTCCGCTTTTACCTGGGGAATGCCGTATGGAACGGTTTGCAGGGCATGGGCAGTGTGATTTTTTTCCACCGTTTTGACGGAGGGATCTTTTTTCAGCTTGGCGACCTCTTTGGTAGTCAGCTCGGCTTCTACTGCGGGGATGTGTTTAAACTGGTGCTCTACGTCCCCGCCTGTTTTTTCCACAGTGGAGGCGACATCGTTCAAGGTTCCTGCTTCATCCTCGTGAAAGAGAACCAGATAACTGTCACTTCCGCTGTCTCCCGGTGCTGCCATGGCAGGCACAGCGAGAGCGAACATCAACATTACGCTAAGAAAAAGGTTAAACCCTGTTTTCCGAAACACTCTCCCACATCCTTTTACAGAATTTTTACAAGAGGCTTACTATTAGAATTCTAGCAATATTAAGTTGATGCCGCGATCAGCAAATATTATTTTATATTGCTAAAATTGAGCATACAGAAGCATCTATCACTCTTTTTCACGCTTATGGACACAATATCAAAGAATAACATTCTATTTCGTTTGCATTCATGTGGGAAGGTGATTTTTTGATTTAAATAATAAATAAAAATGAGTATATTGACAAATAATAAATTAAAATTTCTTGAATTGAGGGTGCGAGATGTCGGTTTATCTTTTTTGGCTTTTATTGATTTTATTGTAATAATAGACTGTGTATGGGTTAAAATAAAATGTCAATTCTGATAATATAGAGTGGAAATGGCCAACCGGGGAGGGATCCGATGTTGGGGAAAACGATGTGGAAACGGATGGGTGTCGTCGCTTTAGCTGCTACGTTGATGTTGCCTTCTTCCATATGGGCACAAGAACGGGTGGAACCGACGATGGAACGGCGGGAAGAGAAAGGGACGTCTTTGGAGGAGGGGTCCATGTTTACGGATCGAGGTCCTTTGTCGTGGGATCGGCCGGGAAGATCAAGCCGGGTTCTCCATCCGGGTACACCTGAATCAGCCGGGTTGAAACGAAAGCCCATAGGGGAAATGGATCGTTATATGGAAGAGATCGTCCAAAACGGTCAGTCTCCGGGAGCGGTGGTATATGTGGTGCGTCGGGGGCATGTCGTAAAGCGGCAAGCATACGGCCATGCCCTTCGCTACCGGGATGGCACCGGCACACCGGTTGAAGAACCGATCCCGATGCGGGAGCACACCCTGTTCGACGTTGCGTCGATCAGCAAAATTTTTACTACTACCGCGGCCATGAAACTGTATGAGGAAGGAAAATTTGACCTGGACGACCCTGTTGCCAAGCACCTGCCGGAGTTTGCCCAAAACGGAAAGGATACGGTCACCATTCGCCAACTGATGGCCCATACCTCCGGAATGCCGCCGTGGATCCCGCTGTATCGGCAAGGATCCAATCGGGCTGAACGGATTCAGATCGCATTAACTCATCCGCTGCAACAGGATCCCGGAACCTCCTACATATACAGTGACCTCAACATGATCACCCTGGGAGCCCTGGTGGAGCGGTTGTCGGGACAACGGCTGGATACGTTCGTTCGGGAAAACATCACCCAACCATTGGGCATGAAGGATACCCTATACAATCCTCCGGCATCGTTAAAAAAACGGATCGCGGCCACGGAGTACCAGCCGGAGGTGGAGAGGGGGATGGTCTGGGGGGAGGTCCACGATGAAAACGCCTGGTCCCTGGACGGTGTAGCGGGTCATGCCGGTGTGTTTTCCACCGCCCATGATCTGGCCATTTTTGCCCATACGCTGTTACAGAAAGGGAGTTACGGCAAGACACGTATATTGAAGGAGAAGACGGTGGAACAGATGGAGGAGAACCAAAATGAAGCGTTTCCCGGCAACGACCACGGTCTGGGATGGGAGCTGAACCAGGGATGGTTTATGGATGCTCTTTCCGATCATCGGACCATGGGCCATACCGGCTTTACCGGCACGGCGATGGTGGTGAACCGTGACCAGGCCACCATCGTCATCACCTTAACCAACCGGGTTCATCCGACCCGGAACACCCCCACCATTAACCCCATCCGGCGCCAGGTGGCCCGTTTTGTCGCCGATGCGATTCCGGTACGCATTCCCGGTAGAAAAGAAGCGTGGTTTGCGGGCTACGGCGACCATCTCGACCGCACGCTGGATACGGGATTGCTTCCAGTGACTGCGGGCAAACGTACGCTCACATTTGACACGTGGCACCGCACGGAGCCGGTTGTTGATTACGGTGTGGTGGAAGGCTCCCGCGATGGACGTGAATGGCACCCCCTCACCGAAGCCCTCTCCGGCCGGGCGGACTGGCATCGCCGCAGCGTTGAACTTCCCGCTGAAATAAACCATCTCCGCTTCCGCTATCATACCGATGCTACGGTGAACGGCCGGGGGTGGTATGTGAAGGATCCCGTCCTGCGCGATGACCGCGGGAAAAAGGTGAAGGTGGAGTGGACGAGTGGGGATGGCTGGGAAAAGCGGAGGTGGTGAGGGGGGAAGTATTCCTTTTTTTCGATTGGGATCCACTTGTGACGTCCCGGATCATGGATATCAAACTACGACGGAACAGATGGAAACACGAAGGATACCATCATTCGTGTTTCCCTTTATTAGGACTGTCTGGTCATTCAACCTTCCGTGAATAGAAGGGTGGATCGGTATGGATTTGGTTCGCCTTTGCACTCACAGAGCACAAGTCTCGCCCGGGTCACTGTTGTTCCCTGGTCTCGCTATGCGCTTTTGCGACGAAACGAAGGCAGCCATACCGACCCGGGATCTCGCGCTGCGGATTGTTCAGACACGCTCTAGTGGAGTATAGAAACTGATCAGGTATTACGCTCAATCATCAACCCCCGACAGGGGGAGGTCTTTTTTTGGTACAGGATTTTTTTATCCAGCAGTCGGGCGAGTTATCTTTATTATTTCCGTATTCACACTAGATGTTATAGGGGTAGATCGAGTCGTTCGTTGGACAAAATATACGGTCGTACGTATTGTAGTTTCTGTTGTCGCCTTAGCTATCACTTGGGTTTTTATAAATACCATGGGGTGAGTGAAATAGAATGATCTTCATGCGGCCAGTACTGTGGTTCGCGCCCACCGCCTTCGGGGAGACAGAAGCCCGGCTAAAGCTATTGGAGAAGTCACTTCCGCTTTTCCGCCACGATGAAACAGTAATCCCCTTGGTCGCTCCGGTATCGGTTTTGTACCTCCTTAAACCGTCCCGATTGCAAGTCCGCTTTCAGCCTTTCACAACCGCTGTTCACTTCTTCTGGATCAGCCAGTGTGGCAAAGGTGGAAATACCCTTGCGGACTTGTTTATCGAGGTAGAGTTCGGGTTGGTATCGGCCGCTGTACAGGAAAAAGTCTTTCAGGTCGGGTTGAACGAGGAACGATTCCGTTCCGATGATCGAAAAACCCGCATGTTGCAATTCTCGGTAAATAAGCGGGACTGACGGCATCTGGCTGCAAGCAGCGTCCATCGCTTGGGGAAAATACTCGTTTAACCAGTAGCCTTTCATTTGTTCCGGTGAAGAAGTAAAGATCACCAGCCGCCCTTGGTTTAGTACACGATAAATCTCATGAAAAACCTGCCGTCGATCCGCGATATGATGGATGGACAAGACGATGATGGCGCCATCGTATCGGCTTTCCGATACGGGAAGAGAGACCGCGTCCGAGTGGATCCAGTCGATCTGATCCGATTTGGTCCGGGCTTGCTCGATCATGGTTTTGGAGATGTCCACACCCGTCATCTGAAGGTGTAAATGGTGTAAAGCGATGGTGTAATTTCCAGTGCCGCAGGCGATATCGATCACCGATGAGCCGTTCGGAAGTTGCAGGTGAGATCGCAACCGGCGGGTAATCTCAGGGTCGGCTCGCCGGGTGGTATCATAGTTTCCTCCAATGGTATCGTAGACTTTTTCCACTGTGTCCTCTCCTCTCAAATGAGTGGGGTACAGAAATTACCTTTTCTTTTAATTGCACAAGGACGCCCACTCTTCCTGCAACAGCCCATAGTACACCAGGTCTATATAGGTGTCTCCTTTTTTCACATGCTGGCGGAGTAGTCCTTCCCTTTTCAATCCCGCTTTTTCCAGTACCCGGCTGGAGGCGGGGTTATGGACCATGGCGGCGGCCCAGATGCGGTGAAGGCCGAGGTCCTGAAAGCCGTAGCGGATGACGGCTCGGGCGGCTTCAGTGGCGTATCCTTGCCCCCAGTAGGGGACGCCGATCCAGTAGGCCAGCTCGGCTCGATTGTGCTGGGGATGAATGCCCAATCCCATGGCGCCGATCAAGGTGTCATCATGTCGGAGGCGGATGGCAACGGTGGTGCCTCGATTGCGGTGATGCTGTTCATGCAGGGAGCCGATCCAATCTTCTGCGGCTCCGTCCGGGTAAGGATGGGGAATGTTCAATGTGGTAGCGGCTACGCGGGCATCTTTGGCCCATTCCTGCACAGCCGGGGCATCCGCCAAATCAAACGGTTGCAAGTGAAGGCGCACGGTGGTGAGGGGAAGCGGGGACATGGTTTCTCTCCTTTTGTTGAGGGTTGGCATCATTTTAACAAAGAAGTCCGGGGAGAGGGGCGTTCTGTTTTGCTTCAGCCTTCCATGATGTGGTATAGTAAGTGCCGATTAAACAAGCGGTGAGGTGGGGCTGTGCTGAAGCGGATCATTCCCGACGAGTTTGTTGAATCCATCTATGATATTGATTATAACGCCCTCCAGCGACGGGGGGTCAAAGCGATCATCGTCGATCTGGACAATACCCTGGTGGAAGCGGATCGGCCGGATGCGACGCCGAAATTGATCAGCTGGCTGGATCAGCTGCAGGGGATGGGGTTTAAGGTGATGATCGTCTCTAACAATACCCGGACCCGGGTATCCCGGTTTGCGACTCCGCTGCGCGTTCCTTGGATCCATGCGGCGAAAAAACCTTTATTGTCGGCTTTTAACCGGGCGATGCGCCAGCTGGAAACGACTCCGGAGGAGACGGTGATGGTGGGCGACCAGCTTTTCACAGATGTACTGGGAGGCAATCGACGGGGCATGCATACCATTTTGGTGTTGCCCGTTTCGGAAGTGGAGGGCATTTTCACCAAGGTGAACCGACTGATGGAGCGGGTTGTTTTTCGCTGGATGAAACAGCGGGGCCTGTTGGGATGGGAGGATCGAAAGTGAATGAGCAATTAAAGCGGGAAGAGGTCCATTGCGAAGGGTGCGGCGCCCCGTTGCAGGCAGATGATCCGGAGCGTTCCGGCTATGTGCCGCAAGCGGCCCTGGAGCGGGAGCACATTATCTGTAAGCGGTGCTTCCGCATTCGGCATTACAACGATGTGGCGCCGGTGGAGCATGATGCCGATGCCTATATGAATCGGTTGCAATCGATCGGAAAGCAAGACGCTTTGGTGGTACAGGTGGTGGACCTGTTTGATTTCGCCGGAAGTTGGATCAACGGAATCGGACGGCATACCGGCGGCAACCCGATCCTGATCCTGGCCAACAAAGTGGACTTGTTTCCCCGGTCGACGAAGCGGCAAAAATTAAAAGAATGGGTCTATCGCACGGCGAAAGAACAGGGGGTGAAGCCGGTCGATGTCATCCTGATCAGCGCCGAAAAAGGACATCACATCCAAGAGGCCGCTCAGGCGATTGAGGAAAAGCGTCGGGGGCGGGATGTGTATGTGGTGGGAACGGCCAACGCGGGCAAGTCTACGTTTATCAATGCGCTGCTCCGGGAATTCGGAGCGGAAGGGGAGGCATCGGTGACCACTTCCCCCTATCCCGGCACGACACTGGATGCGGTTTACATCCCATTGGGAGAAAACAAGCATATCGTGGATATGCCGGGAATCGTACGGCGGGACCGAATGAGCGAATATGTGGCTCCCAAGGAATTGAAGGCGATCACACCCCAAACGGAGATCAAACCCAAAGGATATCAGCTGAACGCGGGGCAGACTCTCTTTTTCGGGGGACTGGTCCGTTTTGATTTTCGGGAGGGAGAACGTCAACCCTTTGTGTGCTATTTTGCCAATTCCTTGTACATCCATCGCACCAAGTTGGAAAAAGCGGACGAATTGTGGGAAAAACAGCGAGGTCAACTGTTGGTGCCGCCGGCGGATCCGAAAGAGATCCCGCCGATGAAACGCCACCGCTTTCCCTTAACGGGAAAGGAAAAGGAAGATCTGGTTATCCCCGGGTTAGGATGGGTTTCCTGCGGGACGGACCGCGCTCAAGTGGATGTATGGGTGCCGGAAGGGATTCAGGTGCAAGTCCGCCCGTCTATCATTTGAATATATCACCGAAAGGGGAGACTATGATGGAAATCACCAGTCACACCACGCCTGTGGGTCTGTTGGGGCGGCCCGTCGCCCATTCCAAGTCCCCGCAGATTATGAACGCTGCTTTTCGAGAGCGGAATCTCCCCTTTGTCTACCTGGCTTTTGATGTGGGAGAAGAAGAATTGGCCGATGCCGTCGCCGGGATGGGTGCACTCGGTTTCCGCGGATTTAATGTGACCATTCCCCACAAGGTGGCAGTGATGGATTACCTGGATGAGGTGGAAGAAGCCGCCGAAGCGATCGGGGCGGTTAATACCGTGATCCGCGATGGAAGCCGCTGGGTGGGGACCAACACCGATGGAGCAGGATATATACGATCCCTGATGCAGGAAAGCGGGTTTGATCCCAAGGGCGAGTCGGTCACTCTCATCGGGGCCGGAGGAGCGGCGCGTGCGGTGGGTTATGCGTTGGCACGGGCTGGAGCGAATCGCGTTACCGTGGTCAACCGAACAACCTCCAAAGCGGAAGAGTTGGCGGCCCGTCTCTCCCGTTGGACCCGGGCGGAGGGAGCTCCCCCGGAACGGCTGGAGGAAGCGCTGAAGCGGTCCTCGTTGGTGGTGCAAACCACCTCGGTAGGAATGCATCCCCAGATCAACGGGAGCGTGATCCCGGAAAAATGGTTGCGTCCGGGACTGTTGGTCAGCGACTTGGTGTACCACCCCCGGGAAACCCGTCTCTTGCGGGATGCGAGAGAGGCGGGTGCAAAAACCCATGAGGGACTGGGGATGCTCGTTCACCAAGCCGCATTGGCCTTTGAGCGCTGGACGGGAACCGAGGCACCGGCGGACCGGATGCGGAATCGGCTGGAAGCGTCACTGGATACCGACTCCGCTGTTGGCCATTCTAATGGACAGAAGGAAGGGGCAACATGAAAACGGGGTTATTCGGAGGCACCTTCGACCCGATCCACCATGGCCATCTCATCATGGCGGAGCAGGCGCGGGAAGCAGCGGGCCTGGACGAGGTTTGGTTCATTCCCGCCGCCCGGCCCCCCCATAAGTCCGGCTGTGTCACGGCGTCGGCGGAACATCGTTTTTTTATGGTGCAGCAGGCGGTGGAGGGGGTGCCCGGTTTTTCCGTTTCCCGGATCGAGCTGGAGCGCTCCGGCCCTTCTTATACGGCGGATACGTTGGAAGTCTTGATGCATCACCATCCAGAACGGGAATTTTTCTTCATTCTGGGCAGTGATATGGTGCTGGATTTGCCGAGATGGTATAAAATAAAAGAAATCCTGAATACGGTGCGGATGATTGGTCTGACTCGGCCCGGACACGACTGGGAGAATGACGACCGCCTTCCGGAGTGGATACGGAAACGTCTGATTCCGGTAACGGGAGGCATACAGGTGATGCTTTCGTCTACGGATATTCGTGAACGGGTGCGTACGGGGAGGTCCATTCGATTCCTGGTGCCGGATTCAGTTCGCCGTCATATAGAGGAGAATCATTTGTATGAATCGAGCTGATTGGAGAGAAGCGGTTCGAGCCCAGATGCCCCGTACCCGTTGGGAACACACCCTGCGAGTGGTTGACACGGCCAAGGTGTTGGCGGAGCGGTTTGGCGCCGATGTGGAAAAAGCGGAAACGGCAGCTTTGCTGCATGATTATTGCAAGTTTTGGCCGGTGGGAAAAATGCGGCGGATGATCTGGGACAAGGGTCTTCCCCGCGACCTTTTGGAGCACAATACGGAGTTGTGGCACGCGTTTGTGGGAGCGGAAGCCGTTCGAGAGGAACTGGGGGTAGGGGACGACGAAATTTTAAATGCGATCCGTTATCATACCTCTGGTCGTCCGCATATGAGTTTACTGGAACAAGTGATCTTTGTTGCCGACGTGATCGAACCGGGACGCCGCTACCCGGGAGTGGATGAAATCCGTAAATTGGCGGAGACCGATTTGGAGCGGGCGCTTCTTCAGTCGTTGGACAACACCCTTCGTTTTCTGATTGATCGCTGTCAAAAAGTGTACCCACTGACACTGGCTGCCCGAAACGATTTGGTGGACCGGGTCCACCGACCAAATTTGAAGGAGGAATCTCTTTGAACCTAGTGGAATTGGCTCAACTGGCGGCCTCCGCCGCCGAGGAAAAAAAGGCCCAGCGTGTTACCATCATGGATATCCGGGGGTTGTCCGTCATCGCCGATTATTTTGTAGTCTGCCATGGGAATTCTCAAACACAGGTGAAGGCGATCGTGGATGCCATCAAGAAAAAGGTGCAGGAAGCCGATATTCCCGTCAAGGGGGTCGAAGGGTTGTCCGAAGCTCGTTGGGTGCTGGTGGATCTCGGTGATGTGGTCGTCCATGTCTTCCACAAGGATGAGCGGGATTTCTACGATTTGGAACGTCTGTGGGGCGATGCCGCACAGGTGGGTGTGCAGTAATCCATATAGAGATAGGTTTACGCAATCCTCTCTCTTTCGGTTACCCGAGGGAGGGGGATTATTTTTTCGGCGGGGATCCTTTCAACTTGAACGGATGTTAAAAAAAGGTATAATGCAAAGATCCATCGGGAAGTCTGTTACCACTAAACCATTTCATCAAGGAAACGAGATTCGTACAAAAGCGGATGAAACAAAAAATATAAAAATCCGTTGACACTAAACCAAGCTGTTGCATATAATGTTGATTAAATCATTTCATACCCAGTTAAACCGTTTTTATGGCCAGGATGGGGAGCAGTAATTCAGGTGATTGCCCGCTCAGAGAGTCGGTGTTTGGTGTAAGCCGATCGGGACAGCCGGATGAACTCGCCTCATCGCTTCGAAGGGGAACCGCTTTAGTACCTTTCGACGCCTGATCTGCGTTAACGGATCTCGAGCGGGTACGGCTTTTCGGCTGTGCCAATCAGGGTGGTACCGCGGGAGATGTGAACCAACCTCTCGTCCCTAGCAAAAGAGCTGGGGGCGGGAGGTTTTATATTTTGGAGAAGGATGGAGAAAGCCATGAGACGTTATGAGCCACAAACGTTGGAACCCCGATGGCAGGAAAGATGGGAACGGATGGGAGCCCATTCCACCCCGGAAGCATCGGATAAACCAAAGTTTTACGCGTTGGAGATGTTTCCCTATCCCTCGGGAGAAGGATTGCATATGGGGCATGTCCGCAATTACTCGATTGGGGATGTAGTCGCCCGTTTCAAACGAATGAACGGATATCGGGTGCTTCATCCCATGGGTGCGGATGCCTTCGGATTGCCGGCGGAAAACGCCGCCATCCAGCGGGGCGTCAACCCGAGGCAGTGGACGGAGTCCAATATGGAACGGATTCGGGAAGAGCAGGCCCGTATGGGGATTTCTTATGATTGGGATCGGTATGTGGGAACCTGCCAGCCGGACTATTACCGTTTTACTCAATGGCTGTTCCTCTTGTTCTATGAACGGGGGTTGGCCTATCGCAAAAAGGCGGCTGTCAACTGGTGCCCCGACTGTGCCACCGTATTGGCCAACGAACAGGTGGAAGACGGCAAGTGTTGGCGTTGTGACAGCGAAGTGGAGAAAAAGGAACTGGAACAGTGGTTCCTGCGTATTACGGATTATGCCGATGCGTTGTTGGAGGGATTGGAAAGCCTTCCGAAATGGCCGGAAAAAGTAAAGGCGATGCAGCGAAATTGGATTGGCCGCAGCGAAGGGGCAACGATTACGTTTACAATTCCGGAGTTGGATGATACACCGGTATCCGTTTTCACCACCCGTCCCGACACCTTATACGGGGTCACTTATATGGTGCTGGCACCGGAACACCCCCTGGTTCCGCGTCTGATCCAGAGAAAAGAGAGCGAAGAGACCATCCGGGATTTCATCGACGCGATGGCGAAAGAGTCGGAGCTATCCCGCACCGGTTCCGATGTGGAGAAGGTGGGCCATTTTACCGGAGCCTATGCCAAACATCCCTTGACCGGTGAAAACATCCCGATCTGGGTGGCCAATTACGTGTTGATGGAGGTTGGTACCGGTGCAGTCATGGGTGTTCCCGCCCACGATGAACGGGACTTTGCATTTGCACAAAAATACGATCTTCCTATCCGGCAGGTGGTCCGTCCGCAGGAGGGGGATGATGAAGCGGCAGAGCTGGAAACCGCGTATGTGGAAGATGGTGTGCTGATTCATTCCGGTCCCTTCGATGGACTGGACAATCGGAAAGCGATCCGTGCCATTGCCGATCACTTGAAAGAACATGGACGGGGAGGTGCGACCGTCTCCTACCGGTTGCGGGATTGGTTGTTTTCCCGTCAGCGGTACTGGGGTTGCCCCATCCCAATCTTGTACTGCGATAATTGCGGAGTGGTTCCCGTACCCAAAGAAGAGCTTCCGGTGCGGCTGCCGGAGGATGTGGTGTTTGACGGCAAAAGCAATCCATTAACCACCTCTGAACAGTTTGCCACTGCGAGCTGCCCCTCCTGTGGGGGAGTCGCCCGCCGGGAAACGGACACCATGGACACCTTCATCGATTCTTCCTGGTACTTCTTGCGTTATACCGACCCTCATCAGGAGGATAAGCCTTTTGCGGCGGAACAAGCCAACCGCTGGATGCCGGTCGACTTTTATATCGGCGGGGTGGAGCATGCTGTGCTTCATCTCCTGTACTCCCGCTTCGTTACCAAGGTGTTGCACGATGCCGGTATGTTGGAGGCGGACGAACCCTTCCAGCATTACTTCCCCCAAGGAATGGTGTTGAAGGATGGTTCCAAGATGTCCAAGTCCAAAGGGAATGTTGTCTCCCCGCAGGATATCATTGAGCGTTATGGGGCCGATACCGCCCGCCTGTTTATTTTGTTCGCCGCTCCGCCGGATCGGGAGCTGGAATGGAGCGATTCCGGTGTGGAAGGCAGTTATCGTTTCCTGACCCGGGTGTGGCGCATGGTGCAGAACCATGTCTCTCTGTTTGAAAATCGGCAGCCACCCCAGCCCAACGATGATGCCGCCAAGGAACTTCACCGCCTGGTACACCAAACAGTGAAAAAAGCGACGGTCGACATTCATGAGCGTTACCAGTTCAACACCGCGATCAGCGGCATTATGGAACTGGTGAACGGTATCTATGCGTACCCTGCCGAAGCGGACAGGGGCACGCTGGCGCAGGCGATTGAGACGGTGGTGCTCCTGTTGGCGCCCTTTGCTCCTCACATCACCGAGGAGTTGTGGGAGCAGATGGGGAATACCGACAGTGTTCACGATCAATCCTGGCCGGCTTACGATGAAGCGGCTTTGGTTCTGGATGAAGTGGAGATCGCCGTCCAGATAAACGGCAAGGTGCGCCATAAAGCGGTTGTACCCTCCGGAGCGGACCGGAAAGCGATTGAAGAGCACGTGATGGGAGATGAAAAGGTACGTAAACTGGTGAACGGAAAAACGGTTCACAAGGTGATCGTAGTCCCCGGTAAATTGGTAAATATCGTGGCGAAGTAAAACAGAATATCCCAGTCCGCCGGTTCGATACAGGATCGGCGGTTTTTTTGTGGATGAATGAAGGATATCATTCATATGAATAGAAAAAGGGAGATTTTATTTCACTCATTCCCTGTCAAGCACTCTCATCTTTCGACAGGAGGAAGAAAGGGGTTTTTAGCCGCTGAACAAAACGGGTTTCCTCACATATAATGAAATAAATCATTCATACATTATAATATATGAATGATAAAAATCACTGGAGGATGAGAACCATGGCAACACCGGCAAAGCCGGTCCCCCCTTTGTTGGAAAAGACTTCACAGTCCGCCCGCTTATTTGAAGAGGCGGCCCAATGCATTCCTGGAGGGATCACCGCCAACATCAAGCATTTTGATCCCTACCCGTTGTTTATGGAATCGGCTTCAGGTGCCCGTATGCGGGACGTGGACGGGAATGAATACATCGATTACAACTTGTGTTATGGCGCGTTGATGTTGGGTCACGGTCATCCGGGAGTGCGGCGGGCGGTGGCGGAGCAGTGGGAAACGATGGGCAGTTTCGTCTTTGGGGCTCCCCATGCCTTGGAAGCTGAAATGGCCCGTAAATTGATCGATCTCTATCCGGGTATTGAGTTGATTCGCTTTACCAATTCGGGGTTGGAGGCGACGATGTTGGCTGTTCGTCTCGCCCGCGGCTGGACGGAAAAACGAAAAATCGCAAAATTTGAGGGCCATTATCACGGGGGCTATGACCCGATGCTGATCAATGTGCAATCCCGGAATCGGAAACGGGGGGAACGGCCGCGGCCGGTGGTGGATTCCAGGGGCGTCTTGGATGAATACCAGGATCAGACAGTGGTTCTTCCCTTCAACGACTGGGAAGCATCCCTGGAGATTTTGGAAGAAGAGAAGAACGATTTGGCCGGCGTGATCCTGGAGCCGGTGCAGGGCGGATTTATTCCCCCTGACCCCGTATTTCTCCGTTCGCTGCGGGAATGGACGAATAAGCAGGAGATCCCGCTGATCTTTGACGAAGTGAAAACAGGGTTCCGTCTCGGTCTGTCCGGCGCGCAAGGCCGTTATGGAATCACTCCCGATCTGACCACACTGGGCAAGGTGCTGGGGGGAGGGTTTCCCGTAGGCGCGGTGGGCGGCCGGCGGGCGATCCTGGAGACAGCATCCCCGGTACATCGAGGGGATGTCCTGTCTGGTAACGAAAATCAGACTCACAGTCGGGATGTTCTCTTTCACAGCGGGACCTACAACGGTCATCCGACGGTATTGGCGGCCGGATTGGCCACCATTTCCCATTTGGAATACGAGGGAGTGTTCGCTAAGGTGGAGGAAGCAACCCGGCTTTTGCGGAATGGGATGGAGGAGATTTTGGCGCGTTGGGGATGTTCGGGAAGTACGCTGGGGGATGGGACCATCTTCAATGTGATGTTGTCGGAGCAACCGGTACAAAACGGGACAAAGAGAGATGCGGCCTACCCTTGTCTGAGGCGTGAACTGGATATTCATCTGTTGGAACGGGGGATATACATTAAACCCATGAATCGTTTCTCCCTGTCAACAGCACATACTCCAGACGTGGTGGCCGAGACGTTGGATCGGTTTGAGGAAGGGGTGAAACGGCTGACTGGAAAGGAGTGAGTATTTATCAACGAATCATTTGATCAGCGGGTTTTGCAAAAGAGCGGCGGGATGAGCAAATCGCACCGCAAGATCGCCGCTTATGTGGAACGGCATCCGGATACGTCCCCGTTTCTGACCGCGGCCAAGCTGGCTAAAAAAACGGGGGTAAGCGAGGCAACCGTCGTGCGGTTTGCCGTCTCTCTCGGTTACACGGGTTATACGGAAATGCAGCGGAGTCTGCAAGAACGGCTGCGGGAGAGATTGACCACGGTGGAACGGCTCCATATGGCGGAGGATTTGTACCCGGAAGAATCCCGTGTGGCTTTTGAGGTGTTACAGGATGATTTAAGCAACCTGAAGCAAACGGTTAACCAGCTGAACCCCCGTTTCTTCGCCGATGCGGTAAATCGAATCGGTTCAGCGGAGAACATCGCTGTCGTCGCTTTTCGCAGCTCCCACTCGCTCGGCTATTTTCTCACTTTCTATCTCGATTTGATCCTGAAGAACACGGAACTGGTCATCCATTCCGATACGATGTTTGAACGACTCTCTGCTTTGGGAGAGAACGATCTGGTGATCGGGATCGGCTTTCCCCGCTATACGGCCCGGACGGTGCAAGCCCTGCAATATGCCCGATCACGGGGTATTCCCACCCTGGCTTTGACCGATTCAAACGGATCCCCGCTGGCGCGGGAAAGTGACGTCTATCTGATCGCTTCCAGCCGTTTGCCGTCTTATGTGGACTCCTTTACGGCTCCCCTCGCCTTGATCAACGCTTTACTGACGGCGGTGGGGCGCACGTATAAGAAAAAGGCGGCCAAGCGGTTGGAGGAGATGGAGCAGCTGTGGGATCGGGAAGGCATCTATTTTCCCGATGGATGAATTTGTCCGAGGGCAACTGCCTGCATGTCCGGGAGTCGGCGGGGAACAATGAAGGGGAATCGTTTTAACGCTACAGTTCGCAGATGTGAGAAGAAAGGTGGTGGGATGGCTGCGATCCTTTGCGCTTTTTGCAAGAGATCGAAGGCGGCCCACCAACCCGATCAACCCACGCTCATAACACTCTCGTATACATGCAACTGTAGCAACGAAAAGGAGGCTGACGATGAAAGAGAATCGAAAAACCAAGGCAGCCGAGCTGATGGAGGAGACGGACACTCCCCTTCCTTCCGGCGGATATACGGAGGGGACCCCTTTAGACGTGGAAGTGGAGACCAACAAGCAGAAGGAAACGGAAGGACGGAACCGGCCTTCCACCTGAGAAACGACGAGCGGATCTTTGTTAGTCCGCTCGTCGTTTCTTTTTCCGACACCATTCGATTTCAAATCCCAAAATTCGAAATTCGTGATATAATCAATAGATGGGTTTTGTTGGCTTTTTTTCAATGATTTCTCTCTTTCTCTGTCAGTAGAGCGGTTTTTACCTGTTGAACGTCTTCTGCGTACTTGGCATGGGTGAGCCGGATCAGGTCGTGGAAGACAGATCCGACACCGGTATCCAATAGATCCAGTCCTTTTCGGGTGATGCCGCCGGGGACCGCCACCCGTTCTTGCAGGCTCTTTAACGTAAAGCCGCCCTCCGTTAGCAAGCGTCCCAAACCATCCGTCATCTGGGTAACCAGGGCGAGGGCCTGTTCCCGTGAAATATTGGTTTCTTCCACCGCAGCATCGGCTAACTTTTCCAACAAATGGGCTAAAAATGCGGGAGAGCAACTGGCCAGGTCGGAGGCGATCCGGACATGATCTTCCTCAATCACCAAGGGGCGGCTGATGGCTGAAAACAGATTCCACAATATTTCCCGGTCTGTTGCGTGAAGGCGCTCACCCGGGATGAAGAGGGAATGACCCGCGTGAACCGCCTGGGTGATGCTGGGGATGATTTTGGCCACCTTGGCCGGCAGCCATTCTTCCAGATCCCGGATCATCACCGGGCTGGTGATGGAGATTGCAATCTGATCCGATCGTACGCAATCCTGGATTTCTTCCAACACATGTCGAAATTCTCCGGGTTTGACGCAAAGGAAGAACAGGGAGGATTGCCGGACCAGTTCCCGGTTGTCGGCCGCCACGCGAAGACCGGGATAGTTCCTGGCCAACTCTTCCGCTTTGTTCCGGGTGCGGTTATGGACAACGATCTCTTCAGGGGCTAGCTTGTCGGCGTGAATGAAAGATTGGATCAGGGTGCGCCCCATGCTTCCCGTTCCGATAAAGCCGATCGCCACATCGGTCCCTCCTTTTCCATGGATCGCGGATCATGTCAAAAATGATTCCATATCAGGCTATGCGGGCGGCCTGTGATTGATGATGAAAGGTGGCAGCTTGAAAATCGGAGGGGATCACGATGTGGGTGGATGAATGGAGCGCCCGGGAGAAGAAATGGGCGACGGCGGCGGGAGTATTGGCCTTGGCATTGGTGGGGATGGTGCTGTATTCATGGTGGGCCGGGGATGACAGGAAAGCGGAGAGCCTTCCCGGACCGGGAACAAACGAGTACCAGCCGCTCCAACCGGTGGAAAATACGGCGGACAGCGATCGGAAAAAGGAACCGGCGGAGTTGGTGGTCGATGTGAAGGGGGCGGTGAAAAAGCCGGGGGTGTATCGGCTTCCGCCGGGTTCCCGGGTGGAAGATGCGGTTAAACGGGCGGGAGGTCCCGCCGGGAAAGCGGATATGGATCGGGTGAATCAAGCCCAACCCTTGACGGATGGAATGGCGCTCTTTGTTCCCGCAGAAGGGGAGGAGGACGTTCCCCTCGCGGGCGATTCATTCCCGGCTGCGGGAGGGTCAGGGGAAGCCGGGGCCGTCAATCTGAATACCGCTACCCAGGAGCAGCTGGAATCCCTCAACGGGATCGGCCCTGCCAAAGCGGAAGCCATCCTCCGCCACCGGGAAGAACACGGACCGTTCTCCTCTGTGGATGAACTGGTACAGGTGCCCGGCATCGGGGAAAAAACGCTGGAGCAATTGCGGGATCAAGTGACAGTGGACTGATAGGGGTTTTCGGGTGTTTTTGTTGGTTTGCTGCGCCGAGAGAAAAAGAAGCCCCCAGGTGGGAGGTTGATGACAAACTTCTTCATAAGGGAAGAGGGGACCGATTACCGGTGGAGCGCCTTTTGCACTAGGGCGTGTCTGGTAATTCAATCTTTCGTGAGTAGAAGGGAGGGGCGGTTGGCTGGCGGAGAGCCTTTGCGTTTTTTGCAACGAAACGAAGACAGCCATACCGACCTGGGATCCCGCACTACGGATTGTTCAGACACGCCCTAAAGCACAAGCCTCGCTACAGTCACTTCGTTCCCAGGTCTCACTTTGTCATTACTCTGAGAAGCCCCCAGGTGGCTTCTTTTTCTCTTGGATAATGATTCCCCGATTCACTTTTCGGTTTTCATATACGTCTTTTCGAGATCCGTTTTTCTCCATCTCGTATCCACCATTAATTATGTTAAGTGAGATTCTCATACCCCGAGTTAAAAATGGAGATGATGGAAAGTGGATATGAATTGAACAGAGCGGGAGGAATAGGAATCGATGAGGGATAAAGAAGAGAAAATCGCCAAACCGGTGGCCTTGCTCGGTTGGAGTTTGCCGATGATGGAGGCGGCAGACCGGCTTAACCGTCCTTTTGTCGTGGTGGGACCGCCCGGTTGTGAAGCGTACGCGAAAAAATATGATCTTCCTTTTATCGGCTGGGATTTTGACAAGCTGAATAAAGAAACAAAGATGGAACAAAGGTATGAACGTGCGGAGGAATTATATAACCGGATGAGAGAGTTTGGAGCGGATCTGGCCATTCCGTTGTTTGAAGAAACCGTTGAATGGGCGGGGGCGTTAAACGCACATATTCGGAAGGATCCTCGTCTATTCCATCATTCACTTCTTTTCAGACACAAGGCCAAAATGAAACGGAGAGCGTTGATCGGTGGATTGAAAGTGGGCGTGTTTGAGGAAGGAGAAAGCAAAGAAGATGTGAGGAGGTTCCTTAGGCGGGTGAATGAAGTCCACCTGAAACTGGACGGAGAGGGGCTGGAGCCGATTCACATCAAGGCATTCGACCGGGCCGGTGCGGCTGGACATCGTTTGATCCGGACGGAAAACGATATCGAAAACCAATTGAAGGATGACAACTTCCCCTGCCTGATGGAAAGCCATCTGGACGGTGTGGAAGTGTCGTGTGAAGTGTTTATTCACAAAGGAAAGATACAATTCCTCAATATCACGGAATATGTCGTGTTCGGCCACTCCATGATGGCTCCGCCCTCTCCTGAAATTGAAAAGCGACGGCCCCAGGTCCGGGCAGCTTGTCAGCAATTAATCGATGCATTTGACATTAAGTACGGTGTGATTCATCCCGAATTCTTTCTCGCAGATCACGGGCCCATCCATTTCGGGGAGGTGGCTTACCGGGTTCCCGGTGGCCATATCTATGAGTTGATCCAACGGACCTACGGATTCAGCCCCTTTGAAGCGCACTTGCTGTGCTGTGATCCGGACACGATGGAAGAAGAGCTACTCGGATTGTTTCCCGATGAAACAAAGCCCAACGGACATGCCGGCAGCTTGCTGGTTTATCCGCGCGTCAAAGAAATAAAGAGTCTTCGGATTCCGAAAGAACTGGAGGAACACCCCGGATTTGACCGGCACAACATGTTTACTCCGGTCGAACGGAAAGTGGCGGACAGGGAAGGGTACGGCAATCACCACGGTACCGTGTTTTTTTATCATGGGGATAGTGAGCAGGTGAGGACACCGCTTACCGATTTCGTTGATTACGATTTTTACATCTGAATCCGGTGGGGTCGCGAAAAAGCAATGGGAGCAATTCAGATCGGAAGGAGGATATGAGTATGGGCATGGATATGGCGGAAAAGGAAAGAACGGCACGGTTGGCACAGGCATTGGATCTCCTGGATCAAGCAAAGCCCTTTGCGAAACAACTGTACCAAAACCAATTTTTTCAGGAAGCGACGCGCCTGATGGATACGATGGAAGGCATGGGGTCGCTGAACCGATTCGCTGACCGTTTTGACGATGCCGGTGTGTTTGAAGGGGGGCCATGGCAGGATCCGTCCAAATTGCAACCTAATCTTGTAAACAGTTCCCTGCGGGTGGACGGGCTGGAATCGGTGGTGGCTTTGTTGAGTGAACTTCGAATGCTTTCGATTGCAAAGGGAAGGCATAAACATGAGAAAGTCTCCGCCGAAAAGGCGAGAGATTATCTGAACGAAGTGATGGCCCTTAATCTCGATTTTATTTTTCCAGAGGAAACCGAGGAGGCGAGGATAGAGCAAGGGAAGGAAACAGAACGTGCGCAACGTTTGTTCAAGGTGATTGTCGATGAACTTTCGCTTAAAGCGATTTCAAAGACATTAATCCAAGAAATCAGGCGGCTGTCCGTCCAACGTCCGATCATGGTGCAGCGGATTGTATTGATGATTCGCAAGGCGGAACAGTTGTTGCACACGGACGTAGAGGAAGAGGACCGGAAGGAAATCGAGCGTTACCATTCCGCGATTTCCCGGCTGACGCCCTTGAGCCGGGAGTATCCCGATTATAAAGATTACCGCCGGCAATTGAAAACACTGGCGGAAAAAGAGCTGGAAAAGGAAGCGGGCGCCTTTGCGGATTCCATGAGGGAAACAGGACTCGTTTCTCCCTATCACGTGATTGTAGTCCGTTACCTGAACCGTACCAACCCGCACCTTCTCCCGGTGGCTCTCAGATTGAACGATAAAGGGGCGGCCAACCTGGATGAACACAACAAGCTGATTCGAGGAATGGTTAAGGTGGCGATTCACATCCCCACCCGGCAATCCTTGTACGGACTGGCCCGTTTGCTGGAACGCGGGGTATTGTCCCACCATCCGGTGAGCCCCAGTTTGCGCCGGTTGATTGAACTGGATCTGCAACGCGATGTCCGACAAACGATGTTGGATATTTTTCCGGAAACGGAAGGGTTGGCGGCAAATGACATCTTGTTGGCCGGTGTGATCAGTGTGTTGGGTCAACCGCTGGGGATCGGACAGGGGCTAAATCCCACCTGTCAAAGTGCCCGTGCTCTCAGTCTGTGGTCGATCCATGCTCCGGGGAACCTGTTACACCTGGTGGCGAGAGCGGCCCGAGACGGCGATATTGACATGACTTTTGAGGGGGATGTGATTCATTCCAAATTTTTGCCCGGCGGGTTATCCCCGGAACTGCACAAAGAACTGGATCCGGTATCCCTGGTCTTGGTACCGCACTTGGACCGGATTTACGCAGAAATGGTCAGGCGGGTGCAATTTCGGTTGGACGATCCCCATAAGTGGGTCAATCCCGCCTTCTACGGAGAGTGGATCTCGAGGGGGTTTGCCAAGGTTTTCGACCACATCACGGGGAATGTAACCGATTATCCCGCATTTGTCCGGCTTTTCTATGCCACGCATCACCCGGAATACAATGAAGGTTACGAGTTGATCTATCCCAATCCCGTAGGGATCTGTGTTACGACGGTTCATGGTAAAATGCTCGGTTTTCACGCTGTTTCCATCCAACGGATTGCTAAAGATCCGGAGGGTGAATACCGCATCTATTTCTACAATCCCAACAACGACAGTTCGCAAAACTGGGGTCAGGGCATTGAACCGGCGGTGCAGGGTCACGGTGAAGTGGAAGGGGAATCTTCCCTGCCGTTCCATGAGTTTGTCTCCCGTCTGTACGCCTTTCACTTCAACCCGTATGAGCAAGGTGACGCTTTTGCCGTGGAGGATGACATCGTGGCCAAAATTGAGACGCTGGCCCGGGAAAGTTGGGGACAGGAGTACAATTGGACGGGAAAAAATATGCTTGGATAATCGGCACGTCTCCGGCGGAAAAGGCGATCTCCGCTGGAGACTAAAACAATTTTTTAAACCAAATATTCATACATTCCAGTCTTCCGTCAATGTTACTGTTTTGCACCATCCGTCCGCCGCAGGTGAAGCCGTTCCGGACGCTGATCAAATTCATGCCGGTGGAAACGGCACGCGCATAGCAAAACAGGGTTTGTACTCCTTTCCGCTTCATCCGTTGGATCTGACAGGAGAATTGGTGGGACAGCAAGCGGTGGTTTCGATGGGCGGGCAAAGTGGCGCAATCGGTGAGTTCGGCGGAATTGAATGTGGGCAAAAGATCGGCCGAACTGGCACTGACAATGCGTCCCCGGTATTTGACGAGTGTAAAATAGACCTGTTGGTCCATCATCTCTTCAATATACGAAGGATCATTCATCGGAGTGGGGTACGTTTCAAATACACGGTCATACAGTCGGGACATTTCTTTTGCATCTTCTTTGGTGGCGTAGGTCATGATATAGCCCTTCGGCAGAGGGGGATTGACGGATTCCTTGTTGTCTCTTCTCACCCTCTCCATGACTTGTTCCGCTTCCGCTTTTGTCACGGGCCTGTTCCGTTCCGGGTTCAGGAATGTGGCGTAGATGTACGCGGTCTCCCCGCGGAAAAACCCGCCGATATATCCTTCGTAAACAAAGTTCCGTTCCTTCATGGTCTTCCGATCGTGCCTTTTTACATAGAAAATCAGTTTGTCGCACTTCTCCTTTTCACCCAGAGCGGTCAGGTATCTCATCGTCTCTACATCGTAACCGTCCGGAAGTCCATACACTTTGATCCGGCGGCTGATCGGTTCCACATTTACGGTTGTGTTCACCGGGGTAGGCCGGGAAACCAAATCGCGGGGCACACTCATCGGATACTCGTTTGCCTCCCCATTACTGTTTTGCTTCCTTTCTTCATACATATAAACAGCCCCGATGGGTTTAGAACGCAACTCATGAATCGTCCCTCGTAACAATGGTTCGACTCCCTCAACCATAGTTCACCTGGATGAAGGAAGCCCGTTACAGGAAAGTGTGCATACACAAAAAACCCCCCTCAAATGCGAGGGGGGAAGTCGGGAGTTACGCTCCTTGCAGAACCGCGCGCACCTTCTCCAGCGCCCAATCCAGCTCTTCACGGGTGATGGTGAGCGGCGGGGCAAAACGGATGGTGTTTTCGTGGGTTTCCTTGCACAGAAGACCGGCATCGGCCAGCTGTTCACAGTAGGGCCGTGCGGGGCCGTGCAATTCCACCCCGATGAACAAACCTTTTCCGCGGATTTCTTTGATATCGGGGTTTTTGATCTTTCTCAGTTCGCTGATAAAGGTTTCTCCTAGTTCACGGGAGCGCCGCGTCAGGTCTTCTTCCACCAGGACATCCAAGGCGGCGATGGCGACTGCGCAAGCCAAGGGATTGCCGCCGAAGGTGGATCCATGGGAGCCCGGTTCAAACACGCCGAGGACGTCTTCGTCCGCGGCTACGGCGGAGATGGGCAAAACGCCGCCGCCGAGGGCTTTCCCCATGATAATCAGATCCGGCCGGGCTTCATCCCAATCACAGGCGAAAAGCTGACCGGTCCGCCCAAATCCGGTCTGAATCTCGTCGGCCACGAACAACACGCGGTTTTCCCGGCAGATGTCGGCAGCCTTTTTCAAAAATCCTTCCGGCGGCACGATCACACCGGCTTCCCCTTGGATCGGTTCCACCATAAAAGCGGCGGTGTGGGGAGTGATGGCCTGGCGAAGCGCCTCTTCGTCTCCGTAGGGGATCACCTTGATTCCAGGCAGTAAGGGACCGAAACCCCGTTTATATTCATCGCTGGAAGAAAGGGAAACGGCAGCCAGTGTGCGGCCGTGGAAGTTCTCTTCACACACGATGATTTCCGCTTGGTTTTCCGGTACCCCTTTTTTATCGTAGGCCCACCGACGTACGGCTTTGATGGCGGTTTCAACTGCTTCCGCACCGGTGTTCATGGGCAGTACCATCGATTTGCCCGTCAATTGGGCCACCCGCTCGTAAAACAGTCCCAGCTGGTCATTGTGGAACGCCCGGGAGGTGAGCGTTACTTTATCGGCTTGCTCCTTGAGGGCTTGGATCAGTCTGGGGTGACGATGACCATGGTTGAGGGCGGAATACGCACTCAGCATGTCCATGTAACGGTTGCCGTCCGCATCCTCCACCCAGACGCCTTCCGCTTTGGCGATCACGATCGGCAGGGGATGGTAGTTGCGGGCACCGTGTTTTTCCGTCAGTTCGATCAAGGATTGATTTCGCGACATGTAGACTCCTCCTTCTCACACAGGTTGGCCGGTCGTCCAGCAGAGGGACATCGGGCTCACTTTCTCTAGTGTATACCAGCAAACCCCTGTGGAGAAGGTTTCTCGGTAAAATGGATAACATTAAGGAAAAGCTTATAAATATGAGGAAACTTTTTACCGTTGTTTCAATCCACCCTTGACGAGGCGTCATTCCCCCGATATAATGGAACACAAGTTTCACGCATGTGCGACAATTCCATAGCTGAAAGATTACTCTTATCCAGAGCGGCGGAGGGAACGAGCCCGATGAAGCCCGGCAACCCCGACGAATGTCGGAAGGTGCCAATTCTCGCAGTCCTGATGGGACTGACAGATAAGGGGGGAGAAACCCTAAACCCATCCCTTCCTTATCGGAAGGGTTTTTATTTTCCCGCTTATAAAGTCAGTGGGGATCGAATCAGCGGAGGATCTGATCGAAGACCTGGATCAAGCATTGAAGAAAGCACAGGAACCGACACGAGTATAAGGGATGAACTATCTCCTCCATTTTTGTTGGAGGAAAGGCAAGGGAGAGAGAAACATGGATTGGGATGGACGTCATCGCAAAAAAGAACGGTTGCGTACGGAAACCTTATTGGCTCAAATCGGAAACGGCCGGGAGCCCCGCACGGGTGCCATCAGTTTCCCGGTCTACAACTCCACCGCTTACCAGCATCCGGCCCTGGGGGAATCGACGGGATACGACTATACTCGGACGGCGAACCCCACCCGGACGATTCTGGAAGAAGCCATTGCCGAGTTGGAAGGCGGTGACGCCGGTTTTGCCGCCAGCTCCGGCATGGCGGCGATCCAAACGGTGATGAGCCTTTTTTCTCAGGGGGATCACCTGATTGTCTCCTTGGATCTGTATGGGGGAACATACCGGCTGTTTGAGGAGGTGTGGACCCGGTACGGCCTCTCCTTCAGCTATGTGGATTTACGGGATGAAGAGGCAGTAAAAGCGGCGGCCACCCCCCGCACGCGGGGAATCTTTATCGAATCCCCCACCAACCCCTTGATGCGGGTGACGGACATCCAAGCCATCTGCGAGCTGGCGAAAAAAAGAGGGTGGCTCTCCATTGTGGACAACACGTTTATGACTCCCTATTGTCAACGTCCGTTGGAGTTGGGGGCGGACGTGGTATTGCACAGCGGCACCAAATATCTGGGGGGTCACAATGACGTTTTGGCCGGTCTGATTGTCACCCGGGGAGAGGAATTATCCACCCAGGTAGGCACGTTGCACAATGCGATTGGTGCGGTTCTCTCCCCTCAGGATTGCTGGTTGTTGATGCGGGGGATGAAAACGTTGGCCCTGAGAATGGAGAAACATCAGGAAAATGCGATGGCGCTGGCACAATTTTTGGGGAATCACCCGGCGGTGGATGGGGTTTTTTACCCCTCTCTTCAGGAGAAGGAGCGCCGGGTGCAGGAAAAGCAGAGTGACGGGTTTGGGGGAATGCTTTCTTTCCGCATCTGCGAGGCAGAATGGGTGCCTGTTTTCCTCCAATCCCTGCAAGTGCTCTCCTTTGCGGAGAGCCTGGGGGGAGTAGAGAGCCTAGTCACCTATCCTGCCACCCAAACCCATGCCGACATCCCCGAATCGGTGCGGCTGAAGGTTGGCGTTTGCGATCGGTTGTTGCGTGTTTCTGTCGGTATTGAACATCTGGATGATCTGACGGGCGACTTGTCCCAGGCTTTGGACCAGGCCCGCTGTACCGTGACTACGGGAAAGGGTGTGTAAAGCGATGAAGTTTGGAACTCGATTGTTACACAACGGCAACGAGATCGATCCCGTCACGGGGGCGGCCAGTATTCCGCTGTACCAAGCATCCACGTTTCATCAGGAGGATGTGGACCAGCCGGGTTCGTTTGACTACGCCCGGTCCGGCAATCCCACCCGGCATGCGTTGGAAGAGACGATCGCCCAATTGGAGGGCGGTTGCCGTGGATTTGCTTTTGCTTCCGGGATGGCAGCGATCTCCAGCACGTTGTTCCTGTTTTCATCAGGAGACCATTTGGTGGTATCCAAGGATCTGTACGGCGGGACGTTTCGCGTCCTGACCGAAGTGTTGCCTCGGATGGGCATTCAAGCCGACTTTGTGGATACTACGGACCTGACGGCGGTGGAAGAGGCGGTTCGGCCGGACACCCGGGCGATTTACGTGGAGACCCCGTCCAACCCCACCTTAAAGGTGACCGATCTCAGGGGAGTGGCTGATATTGCTCGTCGACACGGTCTTACGACCATTGTCGACAATACGTTCCTCACTCCGTATTTTCAGCGGCCCCTGGAGCTGGGGGCGGATATCGTCATCCACAGCGCCACCAAGTTTATCGGCGGCCACAGCGATGTCGTCTCCGGGTTGGTGGCGGTCAAAGATCCTGCTGTCGCCGATCGCTTATACGGATTGCAAAACGCACTGGGAGCCGTGTTAGGTGTACAGGATTCGTGGTTGACGATGCGCGGTTTAAAAACATTGGCAGCCCGGATGGAAGCAGCCACCACCTCCGCCGGCCGCATCGCTGAGGCCCTCTCCCGCAACCCGGAAGTAAAACAGGTCTACTACACGGGTCTTCCCGATCATCCGGGACACAGTCTCCAGGCGTCTCAGGCGAGTGGTCACGGCGCGGTTTTCTCCTTTGATTTGGGAAGCGGAAAAAAAGTGAGGGAAGTACTGTCTCAGGTGCGTCTGCCCATCGTCGCTGTCAGCTTGGGAGCGGTGGAAAGCATTCTCTCCTACCCCGCCTGCATGTCTCATGCCGCTATGCCGGCAGAGGAACGTCAGGCCAGGGGGGTAACGGACGGCTTGCTGCGTCTTTCCGTCGGCTTGGAGGATCCGGACGACTTGTTGGAGGATCTGGAGCGGGCCATCGATGGCCGCCGTCTTCTCTCCGTCTCCTCTGAATGGCGGGCCTCCATCGTGTGAGATTCTTTTTCTCGCTTCTCGTGTTGTTAGGGCTCGTCTGGTCATTCATTTTTCCGAGAGAAAGAGAGAGGGTTGGTATGGCTGGCGGAGAGCCTTTGCGCTTTTTGCAAGAGATCGAAGACAGCCCACCAGCCCGACCAACCCACGTTCCTATACACTCTTCGTACAAATGCAACTGTAGTACTGTACTAGGCCGCCTCCTCCCCCTGGGAGAAGGCGGTTTTTCGCTTGGATGGTTTGTTGTACAATGGGGTGGATACGTTAAACAAAGGAGCCTGGGCTGTTATGACGATTAAATCGGATAAATGGATCCGCCGCATGGCGACGGAGCAGGGGATGATTGAACCCTTTGTCGAGCAGAATGTGGGAAAAGGGGAAGCGATCAGTTTTGGTTTATCCAGTTATGGTTACGATTTGCGGGTGGGGGACGAGTTTAAGATCTTCCATAATGCGCTGATGCCGGTAATCGATCCGAAGGCGATCAGCGGGGACTCATTCCTGGATTACAAAGGAGAGGTTTGCATTATTCCGCCCAACTCCTTCGCGTTGGCCACCTCAGTGGAATACTTTCGGATTCCCGAAAATGTGCTGGCTGTCTGTGTGGGGAAATCCACCTATGCCCGTTGTGGAATCATCACCAATGTGACTCCTTTTGAGCCCGGATGGGAAGGGCATGTCACCTTGGAAATCTCAAATACCACCCCGTTGCCGGCCAAGATTTATGCCAATGAAGGCTTATGCCAGGTTTTGTTTTTGGAAAGTGACGAGACTTGTGAAGTCTCCTACCGAGCCAAACAGGGAAAATACCAAAACCAACGGGGAATCACCCTGCCCCGCATTTGATTGGCCGCCCGCCCGCTAGGGGTAGGGCGGATTTTTTCATGTCTTTTTTCAAACGGAATAGTTCAAAAATTGTACATAAACTGAACACCAAAACCGGGTAAAGAGGGAGTAGAATAAGAGATAAGAATTTCATTTTACATTCCAGTGGAAATAAAGCGCTGTCGTAAAATAGTCAGAAGATTCAATTGGAGGGATCAATCATGGCAAAAATTAGAGGGAAATTCGTCATGGGAGGCGTTCAATCCGGTCCGGTACTGAACCAGTTGGAAGTGGGGGATGAGCTTTCCCTCATCGGTGCGTTTGGCAAAGTGACGAATGTCAATATCTTGGAGAGTTACAAATTTGACGGGCGTAAAGTGTACGTCACAGATAAATTGGGCTTAATTTACGCCGATGAAGTGGTGGCGGTCTCTATACCGGCCTGGCGCAAAGCGGTTGCCAAGGATCAAGAACGGGCGGGCTGAGGCTATACGATCATGATGATAAAAAAACCGACCTGATGGGGTCGGTTTTTTTGTTTATATCCTCCACTCGTGCAGTTCCAGCCGCCGGACGCCTTCCGTCACATAGGGGTCGTTTTCGGCTAATTCTTTTGCTTCTTCCAAGGAATCGGCGATGTAGACCACCATCCCGCCGGTACCATCGGCGAAAGGCCCCTTGGCAAATATTTTCCCCTGCTTTTCAAGGGCGTTTAAGTATTCCAGGTGTTGAGGCCGGTACGTTTGGTTCAGTTCCGGCTTTTCCATATGCAAGATTGCGGCAAAGTGTGCCATTAGGCCCGACTCCTCTCGTTTTTGTCATAGGGGGGATCAGCTTCGGCGGAAATACCCCATCACATCCACGGTTTGTGTAATGTTGACAAAGGCTTGGGGGTCGGCGGAGGCGACCCAGCGTTTCACATCCGGCAGTTCGTACCGGGAGATGACGGTGAGGAGGACTTGGCGCTTCTCTTGGGTATACGCTCCTTCCCCATCCAGGACGGTGATGCCGCGGACGAGATTGGAAAGGAGTTTCTTTTTGACCGCATCCCCTTTTTGGGTGATGATCATTAGTGTCAATTTCACATGGCGCGTGTGGATGGCGTCAATCACCTTGCCGGTGACATAGATGGACGCCATGGTGTACAAAGCCAGATCCCAGTCGAAAACAAAGCCGGAGATAAAGACGACAACGGCGTTTAAGGCGAAGATCAGCGCTCCCAGGGGCAGCTCTTTTTTCAGGGTGAGCACCATTCCGATGATGTCAAACCCTCCCGTGGAACCGCCGGAGCGAAAGATCAGCCCGGTGGCGATCCCTACGATGACGCCGCCGAATATGGCGGACATGATGGGATCATTGGATATGGCTTCCAAGGGAATGAACTGCATGCTGACAGCGGTGACCGCAATCGAAAGAAGGCTGTAGATGATGAAGCGATTGCCCAGCTTCAGATAGCCCAGGATGAGGATGGGCACGTTCAAGAGAAAGATGATCACCCCGGTATTAAGGGGAGTGACCAGTCCCAGGATCATGGCGATCCCGGAGACGCCCCCGCTTAAAACCTTATGGGGAAGCAGCATCATGTTGAAGGCAAAACCGATCAATGCGGATGAAACGATGATGTTCATCCAATGCAGGGCGCGGGCGAGCAATCCAATTCTCCTCTCAAACATCGAAACTAAGGCCGAAAGCGGCCCTGATAATGACGCCTTGATCGTATCATGGGGGAAGCCTGGGAGCAAATGTTTTCGGCAGAGAAAAAGCCGGAAGGGATCTCCTTCCGGCTAGGGCGTATCTAAACAATCCGTAGGGCGAGATCTCGGATTGGTATGGCTGTCTTCGAGCGCATAGCGAGCCCGGGAACGAAGTGACCCAGGCGAGACTTGTGCTCTGTGAGTGCAATAGCGAACCAAAAGTCATACCAACCCTTTCTTTTCTCATGGGAAAATGAATGACCAGTCCGTCCCTAATCTACTTTAATTTCGATGAAATTGGTCAAATTGTTGGCGCAAGGCTGCAAGGGTCAACTCCAACGTGTCCGGGACACCCCAGTCGGCTTCCATTATCACCGATTCATCGCCGACACCGACAGCAAACATCTGTGCCTGTCGAATGGCTTGGATGCCTGCTTTTGCGTCTTCGATGCCCAGACAGTGAGCGGGTGGAAGTCCCAGCTGCTCCGCCGCCTTCAGGAAGATTTCCGGATCCGGTTTTCCTTTGGCTAAACGAGCAGGATCGACGATGGTGTCAAAGGCGTCAGCGATCTCCAGTCGTTTCACCACGGCGGGAGCGTTTTTGCTGGCGGATGCCAATCCTATTCGGATTCCCGCTTGTTTTAGTTCCTGCAACAGTTCGCCAATGCCGGGCAGCAAATCCCGAGGGGAGAGGTCGGCGATCATGGCGCGGTAGTACTCATTCTTTTTAGCAGCGAGGATCTGTTTCTCCTCATCACTATATGATCGGGATCCCTGTGCCAGTATCCGCTCCAGCGAGTCCATCCGGCTCAGCCCCTTTAACTTCTCATTCCATTCCCGGTCCAAGGGAAGTCCTAATTCTTCGGCCAAGCGCTTCCAAGCGCGGTAATGGTACTCCGCCGTGTCGGTGATGACGCCGTCCAGATCGAAGATGACGCCTTCCAACTCCGGTTTCATCGCCCGTTCCACCGGTAAGCCGGTCTTCACTTCCACCGGTCGTCCCTGGTGGAAAACGGTGAGCGGCTCTCCCTCCAGCAAGGTGTAAGTCGTCTTCTCCCGAGAGATGTCCACTTCGAGGGAACGGCCTTGAAAGCGGATCCGGAACCGGTAGCGATTCCATGCGTCCGGGATCATGGGCTGAAAGCGAAGCCGCCCCTCCTCCTCCCGCATACCGGCAAAACCGTTTACGATCGACAACCAGGCGCCTGCCATCGAAGCTGTATGAACCCCGTCTTTTACATTCTGATTGTAATCATCCAGATCCATGCGGGCGGTACGCATAAAGTATTCGTACGCCTCTTCCCTATAGCCCAGCTCTGCCGCCAGAATGCTGTGGGTGCAGGGGGAGAGGGAAGAATCGTGGGTGGTGAGCGGTTCATAGTAGTCGTAGTTACGCTTTTTTTCCGCCAGGGAGAATTGATGGGATTGTAAAAACAGGGCCAGTACCAGATCGGCTTGTTTCAACACCTGGTGGCGGTAGATCACCAGCGGGTGGTAGTGCAACAACAACGGATAGCGGTCGGGGGGAGTGTCTTCGAAATTCCAAACCGCTTTTTCCAGAAAGGAATCATCCTGAGGGATGATGCCGCGCTCCGGGTCATAGGGAATGTACATACCGTCCGAGGCTTGCTTCCACTCTGCCACTTCCCCGTCCGTCAATCCGATCTTATCTGCCAATGCTGTCCAAGCATCGGGGTGCTCTTGCCGCATGTGTTGTGCGGAGGTGTAGGCATATACCAGATGATCTTGGGCCATCAGATTGGTGTAAGCATTATTGTTGACGATGGCGGTATACTCATCGGGTCCCGTTACGCTGTTGAGGCAGAAGCCCTTGCCGGGAATCCAATCCCCCAGATCGGCCCAAAAGCGGGCGGTTTCAAACAACATCTCCGCTCCGCACTCCAGGAAAAAGGACTGATCGCGGGTGGCGTTCATATACCGTTTTAGAGCATGGATGATGTCGGCATTGATATGGTACTGGGCCGTTCCGGCAGGGTAATAGGCGGAGGTTTCCTCTCCTCCGATGGTGCGCCAGGGATAGAGTGCTCCCCGGTGAGAAAGCTCCCGTGCCCGTTCGCGGGCGTAATCCAGGATGTGATAACGATATTCCAGCAGTTTCCGTGCAATCGTCGGGTGGCTGTAAAGAAATGTGGGGAGGATGTACGTTTCCGTGTCCCAGAAGTAATGTCCCTCATATCCTTCCCCGGTCAATCCTTTGGCACTGATGTTGGTCTTGCCGTCTCTTCCCGTCGACTGAAGCAGGTGAAAGGCATTAAAACGAACGCCTTGCTGCAGGGCGGGATCACCTTCGATCCGGATATCGCTGTGTTCCCAATATTGGTCCAGGAAGCGCCGTTGCTCAGCCGCCAGCTTGTCAAATCCGGCATCCAGGGCGGATTTTACTTCCGCTGTGGCTGCTTTCAGCAAACGCTCTTCCGGCGTGTCCTTGGATGTTACATAAGAGAGGGTTTTGGTCAGATGGACGGATTGTCCTTTTTTTGCCTGGAGATCCCAGCGGATGAGTGCCCGGTCTTTTTCCCGGATCGAATCGACTTCGACTTTAGCAGTCGTCTCCATCTGATGATCCATGGCGGATGCCAATGTGAAACCCGTATGAGTCGTCCGCTGTTGCAAGGCGCCTCCCGTTGGGGTGAGCAAAACCTCCTCCGTGTTTAATACCGGACCGGCGAAAGCGGATCCCGTCCTCGGGTCGCCACCGGTGATCTGGTTACTCACTTCCCCTTCCAGGGAGGACTCCAGCCGCAGATGGCCGTCAAAGTTGAGGGCCTCGACGGTATAATGGATGGCGACTACATGCCGACGGGTGAAGGAAACCAGCCGCTGGCTGAGGAGACGGATTTGATGCCCCCGCGGCGACTCCCAGGTGGCTTCCCGGATCAAGAGTCCTCTTTTCAGATCCAGTGTTCGCTTATGATTCTGGATCCGGCCGTGAAAGAGGTGGAAAGGTTCCCCTTCCACCCAGAGACGAATCCGCTTGCCATCGGTTACATTGAGCAGCGTTTGGCTGTTTTTGGCGTAACCATAGGCTCCCTCGCCGTATATGATCGGCTCTGATTCATAGAAACCGTTAAGATAGGTGCCGTCAACCGATTGGCCATCCGGGCCGTGCCACCCTTCTTCCAGGTTTCCCCGCAGGCCGATGGTGCCGTTTCCGGTGGCAAAGATGGTTTCATTGCGCAAGTGGTGCTCGGTTTGGTAGGTTTCCTCGACGACCTTCCATTCGTCAAAGGGGTAGATTGCTCGTGGACGTGGATTACTCATGGAATCCCCCTTTTGTTTCATAGCCATGTAGTTTCAGGACTTTTTAATCAATTCCATGCTCTATTATACAGGAAAACGTTTTCCTGTCGAATGTTTTTGGGGTGTTATCCATTGGTACTTTTCGTTGTTCACATGATTGCAATCAAGGATAGTCAATTTAGGGTATCTTCCGTTTTTCCTTCATATGATACAATGTTTGCAGGAAGCAAGGAGGGTGTAAGCGGTGGCAGATCAACGTTCATTCAACCCAGAAAGTTCAGGGGAACACAAGGGGAGCGGCGAGAAAAACGGTCGTTGGTTGCGCGCTCTTTTATTCGCATTTTTGGTACTTTTCACCTTATTTGTCGTTGGTAGTATGGCCACTGTAGGGGCTGCGGCAGGCTATGTCGCTTCTCTTGTGAACGAGGAGCCCATACGGGAAAGGGAAGAATTGGAAGGGAAGATTACGGGTTGGTCACAAACGAGTTACGCTTATTTTCAGGACGGCAAGGCGATTGGACGTCTGCGGGTGCAGGAAGGGGACCGAAAAGTGGTGACCCACGAAGAGGTGAGTCCTCACTTGGTCCATGCCTTGATTTCCACTGAGGACCGCGAGTTTTATGAACATGATGGGGTGGTGCCCAAATCCATCCTGCGCGCGGCTTGGCAGCAAGCGACGGGAAGCCAGGTCCAAACCGGCGGAAGCACCATCACCCAGCAGCTGGTGAAGAATATCATTCTGGACAATCGGGCTCAATCCCTTGACCGTAAAGCAAAAGAGATTTTTTTGGCGTTGCGGATGGAGCACTTTTTTAGTAAAGACCAAATATTGGATGCTTATCTGAACTCTTTGTATTTCGGGAAAGATATCAATGGTCGCCATATGCTGGGAGTGCAGGCTGCCGCCCAGGGAATGTTCGGGGTGGACGCCAAGGATCTGAACCTGTCCCAGGCGGCGTACATTGCAGGCATGGTGCAGCGTCCCAATGCCTACAACCCTTTCCGGGGAGAAGAGAATCTCAAATATGGGACCAAGCGGATGCAGTGGGTGCTGCGAAAAATGGAGGAAACCGGCTCCATCTCGGAGGCGGAGAGTAAAGAAGCCGCTTCCTTTGACATCGCCGGCTCTCTGGCTGAAGAGGAAGACCAGCCCACTACGGCCCACATCAGATATCCATACATCACCATGACTGTGGAACTGGAAGCAGCCAAGATCTTGATGAGAGAGGACGGGTTGGATGCTCAGAAGCTGAGCGAGGAAGGAAAATACTTAGAAACGCTTCAGGAATACAAAAATAAGGTGTGGGGCGGCGGTTACCAAATCCATACCACAGTCGATCAAAAGCTGTATGATGCCATTAATGAAGCGGCTCTGAAAGACAATTTGTACGCCAGGCCCACTACTTTCACTTTGAATGGCAGAGAATACAAAAATGCCAAGGAGCAGGTGGGGGCTACCCTGCTCGATACCAAAACAGGGGCCACGCTGGCTTTTGTCGGTGGACGGGACTTTGAAGAAGACCAAAACAACTATGCATTTGATACCTCCCGCCAACCGGGCTCCACCATCAAACCGTTGTTGGATTTTGGTCCCGGATTGGATAAAGGGGTTATTTCACCGGACTCGATCATTATCGACGAACCCTTGAAGGCTAGATACGGCAATCATGTTTATCGAAACTACACCAATCGGTACTCCGGTGCGATGACAGCCAGGGATGCCCTGAAGTTATCGATGAACATCCCGTCTATCAAGGTATTACGGTCGGTCGGGGTGCAAAACGGATTTGAATATCTGGAAAAGATGAACTTCCCTGTTCATGAGAACGACGGGGAAGCATCAGCTATCGGTGGATTCACCCGCGGGTTTGACGTGCAGCGCATGACAGCCGGTTACGCCATGATGGGCAATGAAGGGAAGTTTAATGAGCCTTATATCATTGAACGGATTGAAGACTCCGCCGGTAACGTGGTATATCAACACCAGCCGGATCCGGTTCAGGTCTTCTCTCCCCAAGCGGCGTACTGGACTACGGACATGTTGCGTGATGTGATCCGATCGGGGACCGGTACGTATATCGGCGCTCGGGCGCCGGGGTATGATTTAGCGGGCAAGACGGGAACGACTCAAAATACCAACGATGTCTGGTTTATCGGCTATACTCCGGATATTTCCTTGGGAGTCTGGACCGGTTACGGAGTGAACAAGCGGTTGCCGGATGATATGCGGGCGCGCTATGTGTGGGCCAGTATCTTCCAGGCCTTGATACAAGCGGATCCGGAATTGGTGAAAAAGAACAGTCGGTTCAAATCCCAACCGCCGTACTCCTTCAAATGCTATGAATGTAAAAGAGCGGAGGAAGAAAAAGAAAAAAAGGAGAAAGAGAAAAGAGAGAGAGAAGAACGGAACAATCAGCAGCCTGAGCAACCGCAGCTACCGCAACTGCCCGATAACGGAAATACACCTCCGGGAAATGGCACTCCCGATCCGGGGAATGGATCTCCTGATCCGAACAATCCCGACAACCCCGGTGACGATGTCACCATACCACCGGAACAACCCGATTCGTAAAGGAATTCCTATCAAACGACCCTTTTTCCCTTCAGGGAAAGGGTCGTTTTTTTGTGGGTGAGAAGGAAATATGTCCCAATTAGTCGAATGATGTCACCGAAAGAGGAGGGGGGAAGCCATGGGTGGGAACCGTCCGTTGGTGGCGATTGGGGCAGGTTGGATCACGGGAATCGTAGTCGCCCGCGAATGGGCTCTTGATGTGTGGTGGTGGTTGCTGTTTGCCTTGATGGCGATGGTGGCGGGCGGGGTGTGGGTTTATCGTGTCGGAAGGGGGTGGGGCGTCTGCCTTCTTGCTGTCGGACTCTGTCTGGGCGGGGCTGCCTTTTCCTGGGCGGAGAGCGGCAACCAGACAGTGATCCCGGATGAGAGATCCGGAAGGGAGCCATGGACATTGACGGGAATCGTGGCCGCCCCGCCGGAAGCGGATGGGAACCGCGGACAGTGGACGATGGTGGTGAAGCAGGCCGAACAGACAGGGGGCCGTCTCTTGGATGCGGATGAACCGGTAGTGGTTCAGGTTCGGTTTGATCACCCTGGCGAGAAGGAAGCGATTCTAGCTTTGAAACGGGGGCAGACCATCCGTTTTCCGGCCGCTTTAAAGGCTCCGGACTCCGCCCGCAATCCGGGAGCTTTCGATTACCGCACCTATCTCTACCACCGCGGCATTCATTGGGTGGCGGTGGTGGAGTCGGGTAAGCAGGTGGAAGTGCTGGATCCGACTCCTTCCTGGCGGAGTGAGCTGGATCGCTTTCGCCACTTTCTGGGAGAACGGGTGGAGGCGATTTATCCGGAGGAGACAGCTGGATTGGTGCGCGGGATGCTCCTGGGGGAGAGAAAACAGGTTCCGCCGGTGGTGGAGGAGAACTTCATCCTTTTGGGATTAATCCACCTCCTGGCGATCTCGGGCTTACATGTGGGTGTCTTTGTCGGCTGTTTGTTCGGCGGGTTGCAATGGTGCGGCGTGACTCGGGAACGGGCCGTTATTCTAACGATGCTGGCGATTCCGTTCTATGTGCTGTTGACAGGGGTGGGAGCACCGGTGGTAAGGGCGGGGACCATGGCGGCTCTCGCATTGCTGGCTGTGCGATTGCGACAATTTTCCGATGGACTCTCTTTTTTGGCGGTGGCAGCAATGGCGATGCTGATCTGGAATCCGTATTGGCTGTTTGAGGCCGGATTTCAGCTTTCCTTTACGGTCACAGGAGCGTTGTTGTTGGCGGTACGTCCGTTGGCCCATGTCCTTCCTTTCCCCTGGCTGCGCCTCAATCAACTGGTGGCCGTCACCGTGACGGCCCAAATGGCGTCCCTGCCCCTGGTTTTACACCATTTTCGGGAAATCTCCCTTCTGTCGGGGGTGCTGAATCTGGTGGTGGTTCCGGTTGTGTCGGTGATGGTGATCCCAACGGCATTTTTGGCCTTGTTACTTTCCTTGGTTTCCGATGGATTGGCTTGGTTACCGGCACAGTTTTCCTCAACGATCCTGGCATGGACCACGGCTGTCATCCACCCGATCGCCGCATGGACGGAAAGCCGGGTGGTGGTCTCCCCGCCTTCCTGGGGTTGGATCGCCTTGTATGCCATTACCTGTGGGGGGCTGCTCGGGGGAATTACGGGTGGGCCGTTGGTTCGTCGCCGGATGCTGCCGGGGGCACTTGTGTTGATCTTGATTCTTGGCTGGTGGGTGTGGCTACCGGCGGGTTGGAGCAAGGGGGAGTTGCGCATCACGTTTCTCGATGTGGGCCAGGGGGATTGTGCCGTGATCGAAACCCCGGAAAACCGTGTGATCGTTGTAGACGGGGGAGGAACGCTTCCATTTTCGCGGGAAGATTGGCAACAGCGGAGGCGGGACTATGAAGTGGGAAGGGATGTGGTGGTACCCTATCTGAAATACCGGGGGATCAGGCGTATAGATGAACTGGTGCTGTCTCATGGGGATGCTGACCATATCGGCGGAATCCGGGCAGTTGCTCGTCGTTTTCCGGTAAAACAGGTGATCCGCAATGGGCATCCGCCTCAAAGCGGGTTGGAAGAGGAGTTGATGGAAATCCTTTTCTCCAGAGGAGCCAGTGTTCGGGTTCCCGATGTGGGAACCGCATGGGAAGTGGAGGCGGGAATCCACTTGCAGTTTCTCCACCCGGGAGAGGATTTGGGGAGCGACCCGAATAATGACTCTGTTGTTTTTTTATTGACGGCTTTTGACCGACACATTCTCATGACCGGCGATATCGAAGAGGAAGCGGAACGGCAGATCATCCGCCGGTGGGAACTCCCGCCGCTGGATCTGTTGAAAGTGGCTCACCACGGCAGCCGCACATCCACTGGGCAAGTTTGGTTAGATCATTCCCGCCCCCGCATGGCGATTATTTCCGCCGGTCGTAACAACCGATACGGACACCCCTCCCCGGAAGTGGTGGAACGTTTGCAAATGCGTGATATTCCCTTATGGCGTACGGATCGGGACGGTGCCGTCACCTTTATCCTGAACAAATCGGGCTGGCGAGTGGAGACGATGGTGGACAGAAAATAAAAGTGACTAGTGCCCTTCAGGTAACTTCGATCTGTTTTTCATGGCCTTTACGCGGACAAGTCGGTCGGCTTGGTTTTCCGTCTTCGCTCCATGCGTGGCAGAGTCGACTCCGCCGGAAAACCAAGCCTCCCTCCACGTAAACACGATCGATATTGGTAGAAGGGGCACTAGTACTACAGTTTTACTTATAAGAGCAGTCGCAGATGTGAGAAGGGATTGTTCAGACACGCCTTAAAGCGTGTCTGATTCAAAGGAATTGATTTCTTTCGGACAAATGTTTATGATATAGACAGTTGTCTAATCCGGGAGGGAACGCTGATGACCCGTCAATGGGGGGAGAAAGAGAAACGCATCCTGGAGAAGATTCGGGACAACCCGTTCATCACTCAGCAGGAGCTGGCGAAGGATTTGGGGCTGTCCCGTTCTGCTGTGGCCGGTTATATCTCACAGTTGACCAGGCAGGGAGAAATTCTGGGAAGGGCCTATCTGTTGCCGGAACGGGAGCGGATTATCTGTATCGGTGGAGCCAACCTGGATCGGAAAGCCAAAACGTCGGCTCCGGTGGAGTGGGGCACCTCCAACCCGGTGGAGGTCAGACAAACCTTTGGCGGTGTGGCCCGGAATATAGCTGAAAACCTGGCACAGCTTGAAATGGATGTCGCGTTGATGACAATCGTGGGCCAGGATCGGGAAGGGGAGGCCCTGTTGACGGAATGCCGCCGACAAGGCATGGACGTCAGCCTGTCCACCGCGCTTGCAGATTATCGGACCGGAAGTTACACCGCCGTCCTCGACCCTGCTGGGGAGATGGTGTTGGCATTGGCGGATATGGGGATTTACGATCAGATGGACAAGGCGTTCATCCATCGGTATTGGTCTCGTATCCGTACTTCCTATATGGTGGTAACCGATACCAATCTGTCCAAGGAAGGGTTGAAAGCCCTCCTTCAGCGATGCCGAAAAGACGGGCTGTTTTTATGTGTAGTGCCGGTGTCGGCACCCAAAGCGCGGCGGCTTCCCCCGGATTTGGAAGGGGTTTCCCTCTGGATCGGGAATGGGGAGGAACTGGAAGCCGTCAGCGGGATTTCCGTGCAGGATCGGGACTCCGGGGAATCTGCCTGTCGCCGTCTGCGGGAAAAGGGAGTGGATCGGGTCGTCTGGACCCGCGGGGCTCACGGGGTGTACTGGGTTGAAGAGGAGAAAAAGGGTTGGTTGAAGGGAACCCGGACTTCGGTGGTGGATGTGACCGGAGCGGGGGATGCATTTGCGGCCGGTGTGGTTGCGGGATTGAAAAAGGGGCGTTCCCTGGAGTCCGCTTGCCGTGTGGGGCTGAAACTGGCTGCCCGTACGGTTCAAACGGAAGCCAGTGTTTCTGAGGAAATCATTCCGAATTGGTTGGAGGAAGGAAGGGAAGAGAAATTATGAAATTGGATCAACTGGCGTTTTCGAAAGAAGTGAAAGAAGCGAAGAACCGGCAGGCTCCCATTGTCGCACTGGAATCAACGATTATTTCTCATGGCATGCCGTTTCCGCAAAATGTGGAAACGGCCCGGGCGGTGGAAGCGATGATCCGGGAACGGGGAGCGGTTCCGGCTACCATTGCCGTCTTGGACGGAAAAATTCGGGTGGGTTTGGAAGAGGAGGAGCTGGAACGGCTGGCCTGTGCCGATGATGTTTATAAAGTCAGTCGGCGCGATCTTCCTTATGTGGTGGCTGAAGGCAGAAGCGGAGCGACCACGGTGGCGGCCACCATGATCGTCGCCCGGTGGGCCGGCATTGACATCTTTGTCACCGGCGGGATCGGCGGAGTGCATCGGGAGGGGCAGCAAACGTTTGATATATCCGCTGATTTAACGGAACTTGCCCGGACCAATGTTGCGGTGGTATGTGCTGGTGCCAAATCGATTTTGGATATTGGGTTGACGCTGGAGTACCTGGAAACGCAAGGAGTACCGGTAATCGGTGTGGGCACGGATGAGTTTCCCTCCTTTTTCTCCCGCCAGAGCGGATTTCCGGTGGAGACGCAGATGGATTCTCCCAAAAGGATTGCCCGAGTGATCGACACCAAATGGGAAATGGACCTGGATGGGGGAGTCGTCATCGCCAACCCGGTGCCGGAAGAGGATGCGATGGACGATGAAGAGATCCGAAAAATAATCGATGAAGCCCTGCAGGAGGCGAATCATCGTAACATTACCGGAAAGGAAGTGACCCCGTTCCTGTTGGATCGGGTGAAATCCCTGACAGGGGGGCGCAGCCTTCAGACCAATATTGCGTTGGTAAAGAATAATGCCCGAGTGGGTGCAGATATTGCTGTGGCGCTTCAGGCGATGAGGTGAAAGTATCGGCTCTGTGAGTGCAAAGGATCGCAGCCATCCCACCACCCTCCCTTCTACTTACAGAAGATTGAATGACCAGATAGAAAAGCCGGAAGTCATACAAAGCCTAATCATCACCGATCCTTCTCATGGGGGATTTCCTGCGGCTGGTTTTCCTTATTATGTATGTGTGGGTATGGGCAAAAGCTTTTTACTCAGCTCTGCCAACATCTCATTCGTCATCTTCTCCAGATCAAATTCCGCCCGAAAGCCCCATTCCTCTCTGGCGGCGGTTGGATCGATGGAATCGGGCCAACTCTCCGCAATCGCCTGTTTCGCGGAATCCACATCGTAATCCAGTTCAAACTCCGGTATATGCTTTCTGATTTCGGCGGCGATTTCTCCCGGTTCAACACTCATCGCTGTCACATTGAAGGCATTTCGGTGTCGGAGTTTGGAAGCATCCGCCTCCATCAAGGTGATAATCGCATTCAGCGCATCGGGCATGTACATCATATCCATATACGTTCCCTGGGCGATATTAGAAGTGTATCGGCCCTTCTTGATCGCTTCGTAATAGATTTCAACCGCGTAATCCGTCGTTCCGCCTCCTGGGGGAGTTACATGGGATATGAGCCCCGGAAACCGCAGCCCTCGCGTATCGACGCCGAATTTATGGTGGTAATAGTCAGCCAGCAGCTCCCCGGATACTTTGTTCACACCGTACATGGTAATCGGTCTCTGGATGGTGTTCTGAGGAGTGTTTTCTTTCGGTGTGGTCGGGCCGAAGGCTCCGATGGAGCTCGGTGTGAAGAATTGGGCTCCAAGCTCTTTGGCGACTTCCAGCGCATGGACGAGTCCGCCCATGTTCAGATTCCAGGCGAGAAGCGGTTTTTCCTCCGCAGTCGCCGATAATAATGCTGCCAGGTGAATGATGGTGTCGACTCGGTGTCTTTTTGCAGCTTCGAATAGAGTTTCCGCTTTCGTGACATCCAGTATTTCAAAGGGGCCCGTTTGGACGACGGCGTGATCCCCCGCTTTTCGAATATCCGATGCGATTACATGATCCGTACCATAAATCTCCCTCATTCGCATGACGAGTTCCGAGCCGATTTGGCCCATGGCACCGGTAATCAGGATATTTTTCAATGCGCTCACCTCTATGAGGTCGGTTATCTTTAAAGGATGGCAGACTTTTGAGACCCTTCTTAGATCATTTCCGTTTTCCCACAATTTATGTTGCTTCATACCGACAGAAGTCGCGTCCTAACCCTAAAGCCATGTGAAGGGACCATTCGTTGATAAGAATGAAAACCGTAACGGGTATATACATTCGCATCATAACAAAAACAAGGTTTTCTCTAATCGGGAACCTTGTTTTTGTTATTTCGAATCCTTTTTTCAGCATCCTCTTTACTTTCAATAACAAAGCGGGGCAAAGGGATAAAAATGAACGGTTGATAACGGGTACGGACGGTGGTAAAGTGAACGTAAACGTTTACTTAATAAGAGGCTGAAACCGATCCATCCGATCCGACACGGCTTAAAAAGTAAAATGTCCATGGTGTTATCCGTATGGAAAAGGAGTGATCCTACTCCGCCGGACACTGGAAGAGTAGACGAGGAACGTCTCGTCCCCATACAGGGACGAGAGTGTACAAAAGAAGGATACCTGTTATCCTAACCCACATCCAAGGAGGGCACCATGCCGGAACAATTGCAGAAAAAATGGTGGAAAGAAAGTGTCGTATATCAAATTTATCCCCGCAGTTTCAATGACTCCAACGGTGACGGGATCGGGGATTTGCAAGGGATCATCGAGAAGCTGGATTATCTGTCACTCCTCGGAGTGGATGTGATCTGGTTGTCTCCCGTTTACCGTTCACCCAACGATGACAACGGATATGACATCAGTGATTACAGGGCGATCATGGACGAATTCGGAACCATGGAAGATTGGGAGACGCTCCTGAAGGAAGTCCATGCCCGAGGGCTGAAGCTGATCATGGATCTAGTCGTCAACCATACTTCCGATGAACATTCTTGGTTTCTCGAATCTCGCTCTTCCAAGGACAACCCCCGTCGAAAGTGGTATTGGTGGCGACCGGGGGTGGATGGGGGAGAACCGAACAACTGGGGTTCGGTATTTTCCGGTCCTGCTTGGACCTTTGATGAGACAACGGGAGAGTACTATCTCCATCTCTTTAGCCGAAAGCAACCGGATCTCAACTGGGAGAACCCCGAGGTTCGGGAGGCGATTTACGATATGATGAGGTGGTGGCTGGAAAAGGGGATTGACGGATTCCGAATGGACGTGATCAATTTTATCTCCAAGGTGCCGGAATTGCCCGACGGCTTCGTTCCCGAAGGAGAGAAATACGGCTTAGGAGCCCCATCCTTTATGAACGGCCCTCGCATTCACGAATTTCTGCGTGAGATGAACCGAAAAGTACTCTCCAACTATGACATTATGACGGTCGGTGAGATGCCCGGTGTGGATGTGGAAGAGGCCGTCCGCTACACCGGGAAGGATCGGGAGGAGCTGAACATGGTCTTCCAGTTTGAGCATATGGAGCTGGATTCCGGTTCCGGCGGCAAATGGGACTTGCGCCCTCTCAAACTGACCGATTTGAAACAAAGTCTCACCCGCTGGCAGAAAGAGCTGGAGGGGAGGGGGTGGAACAGTCTCTACTGGAATAATCATGATCAACCCCGCATCGTCTCCCGCTGGGGAGACGATGGAAAGTACCGGGTGAAATCAGCCAAGATGCTGGCCACTCTCCTTCACATGATGCAGGGCACTCCCTATGTCTATCAGGGAGAAGAGCTAGGCATGACCAATGTCCGTTTCAACTCCATCGACCACTATCGAGACATTGAGACGCTCAACATGTACCGGGAAAAAGTGGCGGACGGGTGGGATCCGAAAGCGATTCTCCATGCCATCCATGTCAAGGGAAGGGATAACGCCCGCACCCCGATACAGTGGAACGACTCGGATCACGCGGGGTTTACCGACGGTACCCCCTGGATTCCGGTCAACCCCAATTTTCACGAAATCAATGCCGAACAAGCACTCAAAGATCCGGACTCCGTCTTCCACCATTACCGCAAGCTGATCGCCCTGCGCAAGGAGCATCCCATCATCGTATACGGCACGTACGATCTGATTCTCCCCGACCACGACCGGATCTTTGCCTACACCCGTACCCTCGGAAGAGAGAAGTTGTTGGTTGTCTGCAATTTCTACGGAGAGGAGACCCGCTTCTGTCTGCCTGAGGAGATCCGGTATCGGGAGAAGGAATTGCTTATCGCCAACGATAAAGTGGACGAAGCAGAGGGCATCCGCTCCTTTCCCCTGCGGCCTTATGAAGCGCGGGTCTATAAGCTGTCATAAGGAACCCGCTCGTTACTTCAGATCGGGGAACGAAAGTAACCAAGGCGAGATTGGGCTCTGTGAATGCAAAGAGAATCAAAGACCAAACGGATCCTCTTCACCAGACACGCTCTAACCAGTCCCGAGGTCTATAAGAACCCCTACTGTTCCCTTAGATGGGAGTAGGGGTCTATTTTGATGGAAAAATACCGTTGATTGACAAGGGTGAAATGTGTTTATCGATGAAAATTGTTAAACGTTTACTATCCATTATGGAGCGGACACCCCTTGACGTATGCATAGATAATCGGTATATTTGGAAATATAATTTGAGTAAACGTTTACATTCAGATGGAGGAAAAGAGATGGGCCCTACGATTAAGGACGTGGCTAAAAAGGCCAATGTTTCAACGGCAACCGTTTCTCGCATTTTAAACGATCTTCCCGGCTACTCCAAAGAGACGAAGGAAAAAGTGATGAAAGTGATTGAGGAGCTGGGATATCAGCCAAATGCGGTGGCGAGAGGGTTGGTTAGTAAACGGACCCAAACCATCGGGGTATTGTTTCCGGATGTATCCAGCATGTTTTCTTCCGAGATCCTGAACGGAATCGAGGATACGGCCCACGAGCTGGGATCCAGCGTGATTGTGTGCAACACGGACCGCGATGGAAAACGCACCATGAAGTACCTACAACTATTGCAGGAGAAAAGGGTCGACGGAGTGATTTTTACCAGCGAAGTCTTGACGGAAGAATACTATGAAACGCTGATGGACATGCAGGTTCCGGTTGTGCTGGTTTCGACCGCTTCCTACCGTTATCCGTTGCCTTATGTCAAAGTGGATGACAAACACGCGGCTTATACGGCCACCGAGTATTTGATTCAAAACGGACATACCCAGATCGCCATGATCAGCGGCAGGAAAGAAGATCCCATTGCAGGGGCACCCCGGGTGGAAGGATATAAGCAGGCATTAAGCGATTATGGGATTCCGATCCATGAGGAGTCCATCGTATATACAGACGGTTTCGGCTTTCAGCAGGGACAGGAGAGTTTCCCCCGCATAGCGGAGAAACTGCCGGAAGTGACGGCGGTGTTTGCCGCCAGTGACGAGATGGCTGTTGGTGCGATGTCCGCTGCCTACCAGCTCGGGATCCAGATTCCGGATCAATTATCGATCATCGGATATGACAATTTAAAAATAGCAGAAATGTCCATTCCCCCTCTGACGACGGTGGCCCAACCTTTATATCAAATGGGTGAAGTGGCAGCGAAATTGCTGAATGAGATGCTAAGGACCGGCAGTTCGGTGGAGAGTCGCATTATGCCCCATCACATTGTGGAACGCTGTACGGTGAAAAGAATGAAATGATCACACCGTAAGCGCTTTCCTTCCTATATTTTTTCGAAAAACACGTTCAAGTGATAATGACATAAATATTCGTATTTATCTGTTATTAGTAAAAAGGAGGATTCACATGAGAAAGTGGCTTGCAGTCTTTTTGTCCTTGTCCCTCGGCGTCCTGGTGCTTGCGGGATGCGGTTCCAATGCCGGGAAAAACGATGACGGGAAAGTTCAGTTGGAGCTTTTCTCTAACAAATCGGAGAACGTGGAAACGTACAAAGAAATGATCCGGGAGTTTGAAAAGCAGAATCCGGATATCAAGATCAAACTAACCAGTCCACCCGAGGCGGAAACCGTCATTAAAGCCCGCTTGACCAAAAACGATCTGCCGGATCTGATGGCGATCGGCGGTAATGCCACCTATGGTGAATTGGCACGTGCCGGTGTATTGAAAGACTTTTCAGAGGAAGCGGTTCTCGATGGGATCCAGCCCGCTTATACCAAAATGATTGGGCAGCTGGCAGGGGATGAAGTGGAAGGGGTTTACGGCATTCCCTATGCGACCAACGCCAATACCGTCATCTATAACAAAGAGAAGTTTGAGAAGCTGGGAGTGGACATTCCAAAAACGTGGGATGAATTCGTAGAAATCCTGGAAAAGGCGGATGCTGCCGGTGAAACGCCCATTTACTTCACATTGAAGGACTCTTGGACAGCGATGATTCCTTGGAATTCCCTCGCCGCCAACACCGCTGGTGAAGATTTTGCCGAAAAGAAAAATGAAGATAAAACCAGCTTTAAAAAAGCGTACGGCCCGGTGGCGGATAAAATGCTGCAACTGCTGGAATACGGCCACAACGATAATTTTGGTGTCGGTTACGGGGATGGGAACAATGCCTTCGCCAAAGGCAAAAGCGTCATGTACCTTCAGGGAAATTGGGCGATTCCGGAAATAAAGAAAGCCAATCCGGATCTGCAACTGGGCGTGTTTGCTTTGCCGGTGACAAACGATCCGGAAAAGAACAAGCTTGTATCCGGAGTGGACGTCCTGTTGGCGATGAAAGCGGATATCCAGCATCCGGAAGAGGCCATGAAGTGGATCGAGTTTATGCTGGATCATGAAAACGCCCAAGGGTACATCGACGAACAGGCGGCATTTTCTGCCCTAGAAGATGTGTTTCAAGAAGAGCCGACCATGGAGGGAATCAAGGTCCACTTTGAAACAGGACGGATCACCAGTTTTCCCGATCACTATTATCCACCCGGAATGCAAGCGGATAATCTGATTCAGGATTTCCTGATCAAAAAAGATAAAGAGGCGTTCTTAAACAAGATGGATCAGGAGTGGAACAAAGTCATCAATCGTTGATTGGCATAAAGGGGGCATCGATCGATGCCCCACTTTATACACAAGGGGATGTTTCGCGATGAACCAGCGGACGGTCGTTTATTTTCTGATGACGATTCCTGCATGGATGCTGTTTTTTATTTTTCATACTTATCCATCTTTACAAGGAATTTACTACAGCTTTACCGATTGGAAGGGGTACGGGGATTGGAATTTCGTCGGCTTAAAAAACTATATCCATGTTTTTCAAGATGACCGAGCTTTGAATGCTTATTTTTTTACATTTAAATTTGCAATCATTTCCACGATTTTGGTCAATGTGATCAGTCTGATGATCGCTTTGGGGTTAAATTCAAAAATCCAGTTTAAGAGTACCTTGCGCGCCGTTTATTTTATGCCCAACATCTTAAGCATTTTAATCGTCGGGTACATTTTTAATTTTATTTTTGCCCATTTTATTCCGGATTTGGCGGAAACATGGGGTATCACTGCTTTTTCAAAGAATATCCTGGGGGATTCGGATTTTGCCTGGATCGGGATTGTGATAGTGGCGGTTTGGCAGGCCGTTGCGTTTAATACGATTCTCTATCTGGCCGGTTTGGTAACCATACCGGGTGATTTGTATGAAGCGGGGGAGATCGACGGAGCAGGCCCGTGGCAAAAATTCTGGAGCATTACCTTTCCGATGATCGCTCCGTTTTTCACCATCAATATGGTACTGGCGATGAAAAACTTTTTGATGGTTTTCGACCACATTATGGCCTTGACCGGCGGCGGTCCCGGTCAAGCGACGGAATCCATCTCGCTGCTTATCTACCGTGGTGGATTTGAAGGGGGAGAGTTTGCATATCAATCCGCCAATGCCGTTATCTATTTCATCGTCATTCTCGTCATCTCGGTGGTTCAGATTCGACTTCTGCAGAGAAGAGAGGTGGAACTGTAATGCAAAAAAACAGAACCAACTGGCTGGTCACGATCCTCTTGCTGCTGGGTTCGTCTGTGATTTTGTTTCCGCTTTATTTAACCGTGACCATCGCCTTTAAAACACCGCAGGAATTGGCGGATTCGTTGCTGGCCTTACCCCAATCCTGGCGTTTTGAAAACTTTACCGATGCGATTTACTTGACGGGTTTTTTCAACGCTTTAACCAATAGTGCCGTCATTACGGTCAGTGTCGTCGTTTTTACCCTGCTGACCAACTCCATGGTGGCCTATGCGATTGCACGCAATATGCATCGCAAATTCTTTAAGTTCTTGTTCTATTATTTTGTCAGTGCCATGTTTATTCCGTTTCCCATCATTATGCTGCCCATTGTGAAACAAACCAGCGCATGGGGAATGGATAACATTCTGGGATTGATTTTGTTATATATTGTCTACGGTTTGGCCTTTAACGTTTTCCTTTACGTGGGTTACATCAAATCGATTCCCAAGGAACTGGAGGAGGCGGCCATTGTGGACGGTGCCAGCACATGGAGTGTATTTTGGAAAGTCATTTTTCCACTCCTCACACCGATGAATGCGACGGTTGGGATATTAACCGCCCTGTGGGCGTGGAACGACTTCATGCTGCCGCTGGTGATCATCAGCGACACCGACATGGCCACTCTTCCGTTGGTCCAATATATTTTTCAGGGGCAGTTCAGTACCAATTACAACTTGGCGTTTGCTTCTTATTTAATGGCACTGGCTCCCATGATCTTGGTATACATCGTCGCGCAAAAATGGATCATCAGCGGCGTGACGAAAGGTGCGATCAAGTCGTAGGTACGGCAAACATAAAGGTGAAAAAGGGATCCAATGATCCAACAGGTGTTTCCCCATGGTTAACGGAAATGGCGGCCCACCAGTCCGGTGGCACCGGCGACGATCGTCGTTTTTTCTGGCATATGACCCCTCCTCCGATCCCAATCATGCGGGATTCCGGTGTATGTATCGACGACCTCGGCCTGGAGCCGCCGGTCTGTGATACAATCAAAAAAAACGATGGATCGACTGCAACTTTACCAGTTTGCGATGCGTCCAATCTATAGGAGGGATGGGTGTGGTCGACAGGGAGTGCGTCCAGCGCGCTCAGACGGGGGACCGGAAAGCAGTGGTAATGTTGCTGAGGGAACTGGAAGCACCCGTATACCGTACGGCCTACTACACCTTGGGACATGAGCAGGATGCCATGGATGCGGCCCAGGAAGCGCTGCTGCGGATCTACCGCAAGCTCGGGACTTTTCGCGGCGATGCCGACATTCGCACGTGGGCCCAGCGGATTGCCGTCAATGCGGCTATTGATCATGCCCGGAGCAAAAAGGACGTGCTCCCTTTTAAGGAGGAAGCCGCAGGTGGCAGCAATCCGGTGGAACGCTCCGGCATCCACTCGGATGTACGCGAAGCGATTCAGCGCCTGCCGGAGCCCCAGCGGTCCGTCGTTTTGCTTCGTCATCTCCATGATTTTTCCTACCAAGAAATTGCGTCTACCCTGGAAATACCGGTAAACACCGTCAAATCTCATTTATTCCGGGGAAGAAAAAAATTGATGGAGTGGCTGTCCGATTATCGGGAAGGAGGGGTGCTCCCATGACGTGTGGACAGGCGGAAGAGCAGATGCAACGTCACCTGGACGGGGATTTGCAGCCGGAGGAAGAACAAGCGCTGCAGCGTCACTTGGCGGCATGCCCCGATTGTCAACACCGGTGGGCTGTGTTGCAAGAGCTGGGGCGGCGATTGGCATCCCTTCCCCCGGTGACACCCCCTGTATCGTTGGTCGATCGGTTGGAAGGAGAATGGAACCGAAAGGCCCCTTCCCGGCGTTGGTCGGTGGGGATGAAGCGGTTTACCTGGGGTGCTGGCGGCATGGCGGCTGCTCTGCTCCTGGTTTGGTGGATGGGTACGGATGCGGAAAACACCCGGGATTCCGCGACTGATACGACCGGCGTTCAGCAACATTCGACAACGGATCCTGCCCATTCCGATGAGCCGGCTACTTTTGGCATTCAAAGCGGCAGCAGTCCCCAATCATCGCCGTCCCCGGACGGCTCCTGGCTGGCCACTCAAGACGACGGTCAGATCCGCATTACCGATCCGGAAGGGAATGAAGCGTATCGGAGTCGTCCTTGGGAGGAAGGAGCCGAGGTGCACCTTTCCTGGGAAGAAGAGGAGGTTCTTCATCTTCACTTGGTGTGGCCGGACCGGGAAGAGGAGCGGTGGATCGATATGAGCGGGCCGCGGGAACGAAATCGGCCCCCCTCATCGGAGAAGGTGGGAGACTAAGATGGATCAACAGCTGGCACAGGAATTAAAACAAGGGAAGATCGCCCCGCTGTATCTTTTTTACGGGACGGAATCGTATTTAATGGAAGAAACCTCCCGTTGGATCCGCCAGCGGGTGTTGTCTGACGAGAAGGATGAATGGAGCCAAACCGTGATGGATTTGGAGGAGACGGCCATCCAGGATGTAGTCCGGGAAGTGGAGACAGCCTCTTTTTTTGGAGAGGCACGGGTGGTGGTGGCCCATCATGCCTGGTTTTTGACGGGGGCCCGCAAAAAAAGCAAAGTGGATCATCAGCCGGAAGAACTCCTGCGTTACGCTCAGGCACCGGTGGAGGAGAATGTCCTGATCCTGACAGTGGAAGCGGCCAAGCTGGATTCCCGAAAAAAGCTGGTGAAGGAATTGAAAAAAAAGGCGCGGGTGGCCGCCTTCCCGCCGTTGGAATCCAAAGAGTTGGAACGGTGGGTGGCCAAGCGGATCCGGCAGGCGGGTCTTACACCCCACCCCCAGGCGGCGGATTCCTTGATCCGAAATGTGGGTTCGGACCTTCGGCTCTTAAATGGGGAGATCGAGAAACTGGCCGCTTATGTGGGGAAAGGGGGGACACTCACTCCTGCTGAGGTGGCGGAACTGGTGCCGCGCACCCTGGAACAGGATGTGTTTAAGCTGATCAACCAGGTGGCACAGCGCCGGACGGCAGAGGCGTTATCCCTCTTTTACGATTTATTGGCCAATCGGGAAGAACCGATCCGTATTTTGTCGTTGGTGATCCGCCAGTTCCGGATTCTCCTCCAGGTGAAGGTGCTGGCCCGTGAAGGAAAGTCGGAACGGGAGATTGCCTCTCTGCTCGGCCTCCATCCCTATCCGGTCAAGTTGGCATTGCAACAAGGGCGCTCGTTTCCGGAAGAAACCCTGCGGGCCTTGCTGGAACGGTCCATCGCGGCAGATCATGACATCAAGAAGGGAAGAATCGACAAGGTGTTGGCGGTGGAACGGTTGCTTTTATCATTGGAAATGATGGACCCCCCTTTGGCTTCCGGCAGATCCAAAGGGTAAAACGCATCTTTTCGGTTATGGGCCGATAGGAGGGTTTCAGAGTGAAAATCGTCAGCGGTTGTTTTGCCGGCATCGCCTGCCGGTATGATCGGAAGCACAACCGGGTGGAAGAGATCCAGCGGCTGGTTCGGGAGGGAAAAGCGGTTCCCGTTTGTCCCGAGCAGATGGGAGGCTTGTCCACCCCGCGCAATCCGGCGGAAATCGTGGGAGGAGACGGGGATGATGTCCTGGATGGAAACGCCCGCGTCATCGACAAGCAGGGGAGCGACGTCACGGAATCGTTTGTGGCCGGAGCCCGGGAAGCCCTGGCGATGGCCCAGGCCGTCGATGCTGATGAAGCCATTCTGAAGGAGCGAAGCCCCTCCTGTGGGAGTTGCATGATCTACGATGGCACATTCAGCGGGACAAAGAAAGCAGGTGTCGGTGTGACGACGGCACTTCTCCGACGTCACGGCATCCGCGTGGTATCGGAAGAGGTAGGGGTAGAAAACCCCTAATCCTCTGTGATCAGGGTGTAAGGACGGTATGAAACTGTATAAGCGCGAGGAAGTTCTTCCCTTAATCTTTGGGTCCACTTTTGACCCTCTTCATTCAACCTTTTTATAAATGTTCTGTGTACACCGTTATACTCGTGAGCCATCAAGTGTTTTTCAAAATTCATGTTCCAGTGTATCAATTCTTTTTTACACTCTTCCGAGACTGGGAAATCACTAAGCTCTAAATTAGCTTGGCATTTGCCACACCAAACAGGGTCAGCAGATACCTCTACTTCAACAACAATGTGATCGGTCTGATTACAGAAACAAACTTTTTTCATGAACCACCATCCTAAGTAAGGTAATTGAAGCATCTGTCCTTAGGGTACATGATTTCAGTAAATAGTTGTCGTTGACCGTCACAGAGCTCTAAAAAGCCACTCCTTCAAGGTGAATCCTCCCTGTCGAAGGCACTCACTTCCCCTTTTCCACCAATAACATACCGCGTCTCAACCGGGTATACTCCCGGTACATGGCCAGTCGCCATGGCAGCAGCATACCGAAGGCAAGGATGAAAAAGACACCGGCAGTCTGTTCCAGGGAGATCAGATGTTCTACATATTCATGAGCCAGCATTCGGATCGCCAAGAGGATGAGTAGAATCCAGACAAACGCTTTGGAACGCTTCAAGTAAATATTCCGCCCCACCACTTCAAACCGCGATGTGTAGATCAGGGGCAAAGAGAAGCAGAATGCTCCCGTCAAAAAAGCGGCGATTCCCCACGAGAGCGGAATTTGGGCGGGTGGGTACAGAAACATGAGGAATCCGGTGCTCATTCCCAGCGGGGGCATAATGATCTTTTTACCATTGGTGGGATGTCGGGCTGCACGCAACCGCACAAATAAAAACAATCCCGCCATCACCAAGGTGCCCCATGTGATCCATTGGGGGTTTAAACCAAAAGGAAATCCCATGTTCCATTCCTCCACAAACCTCGTCTACCTAAGAGTATAGCATGAGGAACGGGAATCATACTGATCAATGGGATTGCGTTCACCAAATGGACGCGGTATGATGGATGGGAAAACGTCGGGGAAGTTTCCCGTCTACATCAGGCGATGATAAAGAAGAGTAGCGCGGACGGGCCGTCCAGAGAGTTGGCGGTGGCTGCGAGCCAACCGGTCTCCCGCGTGAATGGGCTTTGGAGCTGTCCTTCCGAAGGGCACCGCCGTCGGCGGATGCCAAGGAATGGGCCGGTTGGATCGACCGTTATCATGAGAGTGCGCCGTAGTACGGCGAAGCAGGGTGGTACCGCGAGTGAAACTCGTCCCTTTTTGGGACGGGTTTTTTCATTTCTAATCAGACTGGAGTGGATCCTATGACACGTGTGTTTTCCGGCATGCAACCGACAGGTGTACCCCACCTGGGCAACTATTTGGGAGCGATGAAGCAGTTTATTCCGCTGCAGGAGACAGGGGAATCCTTCTACTGTGTGGTCGATCTGCACGCCTTAACCGTTCCCCGCGATCCGGAAGAGCTGCGTCGCCGGACCCGGGAGTTGGCGGGTTTTTATGTGGCGGCGGGGCTTGATCCCGACAAGGCGACGATCTTCATCCAATCCCACAACCCGGACCACGCCGAAGGGGCCTGGTTGTTGCAGTGTGTGGCCCGAATCGGAGAACTGAGCCGAATGACCCAGTTTAAGGACAAAGGGCAGGGCTCGGAGAGCGCCACTGCCGGATTGTTCACCTATCCGGTTTTGCAGGCGGCCGATATCCTGCTCTACCAAACCGATGTGGTGCCGGTGGGAGAAGACCAAAAACAACATTTGGAGCTGACGCGGGATCTGGCGGAACGCTTCAACAAGCAATACGGGGACGTTTTGACCGTGCCTGAGGTGCGGATTCAAAAGGTAACCGCCCGGATCATGGGGCTGGACAACCCGGAGAAGAAAATGAGTAAAAGTGCTGCCAGCGAGGCCAACTATGTCAGCTTGTTGGAAGAGCCGAAATCGATTCTGAAAAAGTTTAAACGGGCGGTGACCGATTCGGAAAACGAGATTCGGTATGATCCCGAGAAGAAACCGGGGGTGAGCAATTTACTCACCATTCACAGCGCGATGACCGGCCATTCCATCGATACACTGGTGGAGAAGTATCAGGGAAAAGGCTACGGTCATTTGAAGGTGGATACCGCCGAAGCGGTAATTGCCGAATTGGAACCGTTGCAGGCGCGTTTTCACAACTTGATGAAATCCGGGGAGATCGACGACATCTTGGCAACAGGAGCCAAGCGCGCTCGTGCCGCCACCGCAGAAACCCTGACCCATATGAAAAAAGCGATGGGATTGTCCCTTCAGGGCGACCATTAAGGATGGTTGGAAAGGTTGCTATCAGTGAACGGGAAATGTTGGGCAAAATAAAAGCGACCCCGATCAGGGTCGTTTTTTTTATGGATCGATTCAGCCGTTCAAGGCGTTGAGTTGTTGTTCCAGGCGGGATTTTTTCCGGGCAGCGGCGTTTTTGTGGATCAGACCTTTCGTTACGCCTTTGTCCAGTTTCCGCTTGGCATCTACCAGCAGGACGGTGGCTTGTTCTTTTTCCTGCTGTTCCACGGCGGTCAAGAACTTCTTGACGGAGGTGCGCATCGCGGATTTTTGGGTCATCCGTTGCTGACGCCGTTTTTCGTTGGTTTTGGTCCGTTTGATCGCGGATTTAATGTTGGGCATTCGATTCACCTCCCGCATCGTTTCTTATCTGATTCAACATACAACACGCTAAATTCTATCACGGGGGTATACAAAAAGCAAGAAGGGAGTTCCCCTTCCTCTGCCGACATTTATCACACCCTTTTTCCGTAAAGAGTCTCCAGTGAAGGAGAGAATAAACTAGGGGGCGCTTTGGAGAGAATGGTAGCAAAGCGTGCAAAGAGGTGGGATGGATGCCCATGGACGAAAGGCAATCAAGCGAAGAACATTTTGTGGACCTGGGACCGTTTCAGGTTCGGACGGATCTGGCCCGGGAAGCTCATGACATGGCCTTGGAAAATCAGGAAGAGGCAGAGAGCGGTATCCCCGGCGTCGAAATGGATGAAACAGAGGAGAACGGAATCATAACCAGCTGGATCCGTATCAAAGATGAGCAGGGCTCCAGGGAACTGGGAAAGGTGCCTGGATTGTACCTTACCTTGGAAGTGCCGGCGTTGCGGAGCCAGGATTCCAAACTTCAGCACCGTGTAGCCGTCCACTTCGCCAGGGAATTTTCCCGCTTCCTGGAAAAAGCGGGTATCGGCCCCGATACCAGTATCTTGGTCGTCGGTCTGGGAAACTGGAACGTCACTGCCGACGCGTTGGGTCCGTTTGTGGTGAAACATACGATGGTTACCCGTCATCTCTTCCAACTGATGCCTGATCGAGTGGAGTCGGGGTATCGTCCGGTGGCCGCCATTTCTCCCGGGGTTTTGGGAATCACTGGGATGGAAACCAGCGAGATTGTGTTTGGGATCGTCGAGAAGACGAAGCCTGATGCCGTCATCGCCGTCGATGCGCTGGCATCACGGGCTTTAAGCCGTGTGAACACCACCATCCAGGTGGCCGATTCCGGTATTCATCCCGGATCGGGCGTGGGCAACAAACGAAAGGCGATCAATCGGGAATCCCTGGGTATTCCCGTAATCGCCATCGGGATTCCCACAGTGGTGGATGCCACTACCATCGCCCATGACACCGTCGATTTTGTATTGGCCCATCTGCAACGGGAGATAAAGCAAAAAAAACCGACCAACCCGCTGGATCCGTTGAACCGGGCCAGTGTGAAGGAGCTGCAATCACAGGAAATTCTACCGGAAGACAGGCAGCGAATGTTGGGGATGGTGGGGGGGTTGGACCCCGAAGAGAAGCGGCAACTAATCCACGAGGTATTGGAACCCCTCGGTCAAAACCTGATCGTGACTCCAAAAGAAGTGGACAGCTTTATCGGGGATATGGGGAAATTGGTGGCCGACGGGCTCAATGTAGCCCTTCATGAGGCGGTCACCCCGGAAAACGTATCCGCTCACGTGAATTAAGTCCCTGGTGCATGCGAGTGCTGAGAACCAATCAGACGGCTTGGTTTTCCTTCTTCGCTCCATGCACTCACAGAGCACAAGTCTCGCCTAGTACTACAGTTGTACTTAAAAAAGCAGGCGCAGATGTGAGAAGGGAGGGTGGTGGGATGGCTGCGATCCTTTGCGCTTTTTGCAAGAGATCGAAGACAGCCCACCAGCCCGACTAACCCACGCTCCTATACACTCTTCGTACAAATGTAACTGTAGTACTAGGGCCTGTCTGGTAAATTCAATTTTTCGCAAGAACAAGAGAGGGTCGGTGTGGCTGGCGGAGAGCCTTTGCGCTTTTTGCAACGAAACGAAGACAGCCATACCGACCCGGGATCCCGCCACGGATTGTTCAGACACGCCCTAGGTCACTTCGTTCCCGGTCTCGCTATGCGTGGCAGAGTCGACACCGTAGGATTAACAATCCTCCCTCCCGCGAAAACACGGTCGATATTGATAGAAGGGGGAATAGATTGATCCGTTGTGAAAGGGGAATAACCCGCAACCGGTATGGCCTCACCCGCTGGATTTCTAGTTGGCGTCACGTTCCACTTTTTCATAGAGTGATGTTCTAGATCGGCTCTTCCTTCCATAACATGAAGTAGACAAGCACATGGGAGGAAGAAGGATGCACAACCGCCACCATCGATTCACCTCGGTTAATATGTCCGGCCCCCGGGTGCGCCAGCTGTTCGTGATTCTCATCCTGGGAACTGCGGTTATCTTTGTCTTGACGGGCCTGTTCGCCATGTCGCAGGCGGAACGAAGCGCCCATGCCACCGATCTGGGCAAGGTGATGTCCCACTTTTCCACTGAAACCCTCCTCTATCTGATGGGGGGAGAACTTCCTTATTTGACGCACATACCGGAAGTGGCGGCCAAAGAGCCCCCGTACTCCCGGATATTTTTCGAATTGGTGACCAGTGTTAACCCGGAAGATCCTCGCAGCTTCCTGGGGAGTGAGCTGCCGGGCTTCGCCCTTTTCGACACGGAGATCGTGGTGGCAGGGGAAGGGGTCGATTACACATCGGTTCCCATTGAATCCCCCCCGCCGCCCGATTTGGAAGAAAAACTGAACGAAGGCTCGCATCCCCCTGGGAAAGAAGAAGAAAAAGCCCCTCCGGCTTCGGCCTCCGACAAGAAAAAAGTGTTCATCTATCATACTCATTTTACGGAATCTTATTTGCCGGAGCTGTCGGGTGAAGATGAACCCAACCGGGCCTATGACACAAAAAAGAACATTACCCGAGTGGGGACGCATCTGGGTAAACAATTGGAAAAGCACGGACTGGGGGCGGATGTATCCACAAAGGGATACAACGCTGAATGGAACCACCTGTACAAGGCTTCAAGGGAAACGGTGGTCCAGGCGATGGAACGCCATGATGACCTGCAGTACATTCTGGATATCCACCGGGATGCCCAGCGGAGAAAGTCAACGACTAAGGAGATCAGAGGCGAACCGTACGCTCAGATCGCTTTTGTCATCGGTACCGGGCACAAAGACTGGGAGAAAAACCAGCGTTTTGCGATGAATCTGCACAAGAAATTGGACGAATTGTATCCAGGTTTATCCAAGGGCGTTTTTCGCAAAACTCCGATGATGGGGAACGGCGAGTACAACCAATCACTGGCTCCTAACAGCGTTTTGGTGGAAATCGGCGGAGTGGACAACACCTTCGAGGAGGCGTATCGATCCGCCGATGCGCTGGCACAGGCTCTAGCGGAAATCCACTTTGACGCGGTTCCGGTGGACGCTCAACCGGACGGAGAGTAGTGTGACCCTTAACTTTCCATAAGGCAGGTGAAGGACATGCGATTCATGGTACAGGTGATGACGCTGATGCTGGTCCTGATGTTTGGCATCTTTCTCGGGATCGACACGGCTGAGCGAAATATCCAGAAGATCCAAGGGAGTGAAGGGGCTCCCCGTGCCGTCCAGATCACACCGGAAAACGGTCGGGTCGAAATCGCTGTCCTGGGCCATGTCTATGAGACGGATGTACCGGAAGAGGCGGTGGAGGAAACGAAAGAAGAAGTGGAGGAGGTTAAGACGGTTGTAAACCAGCAAGGGAGTTGGTTGGCCCAGGCGGGCAACCGCACCGGCCATCATGTCAGAGAAACCGCCCGCAAGGTAGTGACGGCGTTGGCGGATTTGGTGGAGGGGAGCCGATGAAAAAAGACCGCCCTTACTTGGGCGGTCTTTCTTTTCCTCCTCTCAAAACCGTCGTAAACGGATGCGACGGATGGAATGGTCCGCACCTTTTTCCAGGATGAGTCGGGCCCGTTCCCGAGTGGGGGCGATATTTTCCGCCAGATTGCGGGCGTTTATTTCTTTCCAGATCGACAGAGCGGTTTTCTCCGCCTCCTCCACCGACAAGTTGGCGTAACGTCGAAAGTAGGACTCCGGCTGGCGAAAGGCGGTCTTTCGCAACAGCTGAAACCGTTCCACATACCATCGGGTCAAGTCGTCTTCCCTGGCGTCCACATAGAGAGAAAAATCCAGAAAATCCGATACCGTCAACCGGGGGGCTTTCTCATCTGCCTGGGGTGTTTGCAAAATGTTGAGGCCTTCCAGGATCAAGAGATCGGGCTGGCGGATCACCTGTGTCTCTCCTGGCACGATATCGTAGATCAAATGAGAGTAGACGGGAATTTCCACCTGGGGAACCCCCGATTTGATATCAGCTAGAAAACGGATCAACCGCCGAACGTCATAGCTTTCGGGGAACCCTTTCCGCTTCATCAACCCCCGTTTTTCCAACACGGCATTGGGGTGGAGGAATCCGTCAGTAGTAACCAGATCCACCTGGGGACGATGGGGCAGGCGGCTAAGCAGGATCTTCAGAAGCCGGGCCGCCGTGCTTTTACCCGCGGCGACACTGCCGGCAATTCCGATAATAAAGGGGACCTTCGGTGGAATCTTACCCAAAAACAGATGGGTCGTTTTCTGGTCGATATGATTTCTGTCTTCCAGGAGATAGATCAGTTTAGCCAGTGGCAGGTAAACCTCCGATACCTCCGCCAACACGATGGGATCGTTCTTCCCTCGCAACCGTTCCAGTTCGCCTTCGGAAACAGACAGAGGAATTCCTCTTCCTAAGCGGCTCCATTCGATGCGGTCATATGTATGGTAAGGGGAAAATGACGACTCGTTGGACATGGGATCACCTTATTTTTGGGGCTTCATTCCGTATCGGGATCACGTGAGGACCGGGTGGCGCCTGACCGATGATGCAAAAGCGTTTCCCTCCCGTTATGTAGTATACACTTTTCACCCAGGGAACGATGTCTTGAGTGGAGGAGTAAGGAAGGCTCCCAGGGTGATTACTCCATTTTTAATGATTTCAGGCGCTTCATGTCTGCAACAAGTTCTGGTATTCCATTGGGGAATAAATGATCCTCACCATGGAGTATACGACTGGTTGCCTGCGGAAGCTGTTTTTGATAGTACCTTTGGTGGGCAAGCGGTACGATTGTATCGCCTCGGCTGTGGTAGAGGAAGAGGTGCGAGATTGAAGGAAGGCGTAAAACGAAATTTTCACGTAACGTGTACTCATCGTTCTGCCAATCCGGGCCTTTGCCCCAGTATGGCGCGGCAATCATAAACAATCCTGAAATGGTCAGATGCCGAGCTCCGCCTTCGGAAAGAAACTTCAACAGAACGGAACCGCCCAAAGAATGTCCGATGAGAATAACCTCACCGTTTAAGGCGACACATTCTTTTTCAAGCTGTCTTTTCCATCGCTTGTACGTGGGGGTTTCCGGATGGGGCATTTGCGGATGAAACAGATTGTATTCTGCACCGATCGCCTCTTGTAAAGAGGCGGCCAAACCACTGCTTCCTTGAAGACCTTCTTGAGGTCCTGCACTGTGAATGAATAATGCGTTCTTTTTCATACGGATGGGCTCCTTCCATGATAACGTGAGGGGGTGCCTTCATGATTTCTCGATATTGTCCCTCGATGAAGCCATCGAGCGATACGATCAATCGAGGAGGTCACTTTTCTCTGAGCCTGGAGATTTAGGATTTTGAAAGATAAAAAATAAAAGGAGCCGGTAAGCTGGCTCCTTTTATTTATCAACGATCCTGGATCATGACGAGAAATCGAGTGCCCCATCATGTAACGTTGATTTTTTTTCAGAGAAAAGACAATCCCTATTGGCAGCAGGGGCATGAGCCATCCATCAGCTGTCGGTAACATGAGTGGACACGTGCCAGGTTACCCCGAATTTATCGGTCACTTGTCCGTATAACGGGCTCCAGAACGTTTCTTGAAGAGACATGACGACTTGACCGCCTTCTTTTAACCGGTTGAAGACTTGTTTTGACTTTTCTAGATCGCTGATGGTGATGGCGATGGTGACTTGTGATCCGATGGAGTATGTTTGACGCTGTGGGCATGTATCGGAAATCATCAAATCCGTATTCCCGACTTTTAAATGGGCATGTAGAACGCGGTCTTTCGCATCATCCGGAATGCGGAATTCCGGGTTTTCGGGCATTTCTGCGAACGTTTGAACGCTCAGAACCGTTGCATCCAATGCTTGCTCATAAAAACGCACCGCTTTCTGTCCATCGCCATCCAAAACCAAGAAGGGGTTGATTCCTACAATCATTTTCTACACCTCTTTCATGGTATGGGTCTTTTTTGCGCTGCTCATTTGTTTTCCATTTCTTCTTCATTCTAGCAGTTGGCCGATGGTGACATTTCTTATCGATTGCGATGTTGAAGAGTGTGGGCAAGGAAGTGACGCATCAACAGGGGCAAAGAAATGAGAATAGGGGGATCGTCCAGTCGAGGAGGGTGGAGTGTCACCTGCTGATCAGGGACGGGAGAGAAGGGCTTGACGATGATCGGCTTTTTCGATCGGGTCCGTAGGGTGGTGTGTGGAAGCAAAATCTCCTTTGCCTGCATCCCCCAGGAAACCGATGTAGCCATCAGGTAATAGGTGCCCGGTTTCACATCTGCAAAATTAAAATCCCCTAACGAGGATAGAAGCGTACCGTACAGGGGGAGTCCTTCCGGAATCGGTTTGGCGAACAAACCGATAAAAACGACACCTTCAAAAGGAATCTCCGCTTGAACGGTTCCTTTTATTCGGATGGATGGATGAAGAGGAGGATGGGCTGCACCCCAATCCGTAAGTTTCTGCAAGGATTGCAAGCAGCGGTCCGCCTGCATCATCGATTTCCGAAATTGGGACGGTGTCACTCCTACCCGTTGGGTAAAGCGGGTCGTGAAGGTCCCCAGACTCTGCTGTCCGATCTCCAATCCGATATCACGAACGGGTAGGTTTGTATGGATCAATAATTCTTTTGCCTTTTGCAACCGGAGGGAAGAAATATAGTAGTGAGGTGAAAGGCCGATTCTTTCCTTAAAGATACGTGTAAAATGGTACGGGCTGTAGGCAACATGGTCGGCCAACCGGGAAAGCGGGAGCGGCTCCTCGATATGCTGATGAATATAGGTGATCACGGCGTCGATTTCTGAATACCGATCCGTCATTTTTCCCTACACCTGCCTTCTCTGGCCTGTTCTACCCTTAATATAGAACACACGTTCTATTTGTGCCACCGCATATTTACTGAAAAAACATAACGGTATATCGGTTTCCTTTTTTCCTCTTGCACCCATCTGGGGCAATCCCATTTGATGAGGCAAAAAGGTGCTGATATAATAAATAGGATGTAGTTGGCGCGTGTTTTCATCGCAGGAGGGAACAAAAATGGCCCAGAAGCAACGACAGCAAGAACGGATCCGCAATTTTTCAATCATCGCCCATATCGACCACGGTAAGTCCACCTTGGCCGACCGCATTTTGGAGCATACGGGGGCGTTGTCCGATCGAGAAATGCAGGACCAGTTCCTGGACTCCATGGACTTGGAACGGGAACGGGGGATCACCATCAAGCTGCAGTCCGTCCGCTTGCCGTATCAGGCGAAGGACGGAAACGAATATATCCTCAATTTAATCGACACCCCTGGACATGTAGACTTTACCTATGAAGTCTCCCGCAGCTTAGCGGCTTGCGAAGGAGCGCTGCTGGTGGTGGACGCAGCCCAGGGAGTGGAAGCCCAGACGATGGCCAATGTCTATCTGGCCCTGGACAATGATCTGGAAATCCTGCCGGTGATCAATAAGATCGACCTGCCCAGCGCCGAACCGGAACGGGTGCGGGAAGAGATTGAGGAACTGATTGGCCTGGACGCTTCCGAAGCGGTATTGGCTTCGGCAAAAGCGGGTATTGGAATCGAGGAGATCCTGGAGGAGATCGTGGCAAAGGTACCGGCTCCCGAGGGGGATCCGGACGCTCCGTTGAAAGCGCTCATCTACGATTCCCTGTATGACACTTATAAAGGCGTGATCACCTACATCCGGGTGGTGGACGGCACCATTAAAAAAGGGATGAAGGTGCGGATGATGGCGACAGGGAAGGAATTTGAAGTGACGGAAGTCGGGGTGTTCGCCCCCAAACCGATGCTGAAAGACGAGCTGTCTGTCGGCGAGGTGGGTTTTATGGTGGCTTCCATCAAAAACGTGAAGGATACCCGGGTGGGGGATACGATTACGGATGCTTCCAACCCGGCACCTGAACCCCTGCCAGGCTATCGCAAGATCAATCCCATGGTGTTTTGCGGGATGTATCCGGTGGACTCCTCTGATTACGACGATCTTCGGGAGGCTTTGGAGAAGCTGGAGTTAAACGATGCTTCCCTCCGCTACGAGCCGGAAACTTCCGGGGCGCTGGGCTTCGGTTTCCGGTGTGGATTCTTAGGCCTGCTCCATATGGAGATCATCCAGGAACGGATTGAAAGGGAATTTAACATCCCCTTGATCACAACGGCTCCCAGCGTGGTCTATCGGGTATTCAAAACGGACGGGGAACGGCTGGAGATTGAAAACCCGACCCATATGCCGCCCTCCCAGGAGATTGACCATGTGGAGGAACCGTATGTCAAAGCAAGTGTCATGGTACCTAATGATTACGTCGGGGCTGTGATGGAATTGTGCCAGTCCAAACGGGGCGATTATGTCGATATGCAGTACCTGGACGCCAACCGGGTCAACATTATCTATGAGCTGCCGCTGGCGGAGATCGTTTACGACTTTTTCGACCAACTGAAGTCCGGCACCAAAGGGTACGCTTCCTTTGATTATGAGCTGATCGGATACAAAACGTCCAAACTGGTGAAAATGGATATCCTATTGAACGGGGAACCCGTCGATGCACTTTCTTTTATCGTCCACCGGGACAAAGCGTATCATCGCGGTCGACAGTTGGTAGAAAAATTGAAAGAGCTGATTCCGCGCCAGATGTTTGAAGTTCCGGTACAAGCGGCCATCGGAAACAAGGTGGTGGCAAGGGAGACGATCCGTGCCCAACGCAAAAATGTGTTGGCTAAATGCTACGGGGGGGACATCACCCGGAAGCGAAAGTTGTTGGAGAAGCAAAAGGAAGGGAAAAAGCGGATGAAAGCCGTGGGCAATGTGGAAGTGCCCCAGGAGGCGTTCATGGCCGTGTTGCAGATGGATGACTCCAATAAGTAAAGGGGTCCATGAATACGGTTTGAACATCGCTCGCCGCCAGTGGCTTCGCCTCTGGCGTTTTTTCGGGGGAAGGAGGAACGTTGCATGAATCCCCGCTCCGTCTATATCCATATCCCGTTTTGCACGCATAAATGCCATTACTGTGACTTCACCGCCTATGTGGTGGGGGGACAGCCGGTGGATGAATACCTGGAAGCGTTGGAGCGGGAGATGGCCCAAACGGTGGAAGCGGTTCCGCCGGAAACCATTGAGACCATTTTTATCGGCGGCGGCACACCGACGGTGTTAACCCCCCGCCAAATGGAAACATTGCTACAGGCCATCCGGCGCTATTTTCCCCGTTGGTCCCCCGAATTGGAATTCACTGTGGAAGCCAATCCGGGAACGACAGAGTCGGAACTGCTCTCCGTCATGGTTGACGGAGGGGTCAATCGACTCAGTATCGGCGCTCAGACGTTCCGATCGGACTTGTTGGAACGGATCGGCCGTGTTCATTCCGTCGAGGCCATCGTTCGGAGTGTAGAAGAAGCCCGCTCCGCAGGAATTTCCAACGTTTCGCTGGATTTAATGTTCGGTCTGCCGGAGCAGACAGTGGAAGACATGGAGGAAGCGCTGGAGCGGGCTCTGGCTCTGAAACCGGACCACTTTTCCGTTTATAGTCTCAAGGTGGAGGAGGGGACGCTGTTTCATACCCGTCTGTTACAAGGAAAGCTGCCCCTGCCGTCGGAAGACGATGAGTTGGAGATGTACCAACGAACCCGTCGTCGTTTGACGGAAGCGGGCTATCACCAATACGAAGTGTCCAACTTCAGTCGTGCCGGACGAAAGAGCCGTCACAATTCCACCTATTGGCTTAATCTTCCCTACTACGGACTGGGAACCGGCGCCCATGGCTACACCCGGGGACAGCGTCACCAAAACGTAAAAGGGGTGAAAGAATATATTCGAATCACCCGGGATGGTCTCCCTGCAGCGGATGTGCACCCGGTCCATCGGTCGGAAGAGATGGAAAACCAGTTGATCCTCGGTTTGCGTTTGTTGGAAGGGGTGAGCCGCCGGGTGTTTCAAAATCGCTTCGGAACCGAAATCGAAACCGTATTTGCCCATGTGCTTCCGGGTCTTCTCGACAAAGGTTTGATTGTGTGCGAGAAGGACCGCTATCGTCTCACGGAACGGGGTTTGTTGTTCGGAAATGAGGTATTCTCCTCTTTTCTGGGAGAAGCTGCGTAAGGCGAGTCCTGCACTGTCAGAACAATCAGCGTTGACATTGTTCCGGCGGTTTGATACGTTTAATTGGAGGATTTAGCACTCGATTTATGGGAGTGCTAACAAGGAGGTGGGGCCCATGCTGTCACCACGTCAACACCTGATTCTGCGGGCGCTCATCGAGGAGTACATCGAGCAGGCGGAGCCGGTAGGATCCCGGACATTATCCAAACGGGATGACATCGGTTGCAGCGCGGCCACGATCCGAAATGAACTGGCGGATTTGGAGGAAATGGGCTTCCTGGAACAACCGCATACGTCGGCAGGCCGGGTGCCGAGCCATTTTGGCTATCGGTTTTACGTGGACCATCTGATGCAGCCGGGACAGGTGAATCGCTCTGATTTGTTAAGCGTGCGCCGGTTGTTTGCGTCGCAGATGGATGCATTGGAACAAACCATAGAACAGACAGCTGCCATCTTGTCCCGAATGACCAATTACACGTCGATTATTTTGGGTCCGGAGCTGTCCGACAATAAACTGAAACATTTGCAAGTGGTTCCGGTCAATGAACGGATGGCCGTCGCCATCATCGTGACGGATACCGGTCATGTCGACCAACGGCGGATCATCGTCCCCGAAGGGGTCTCTCTGTCATCTATTGAAACGATGGTCAACCTGCTGAATGCCAAACTGACAGGTGTTCCTCTCCATTGTCTGAAACAGACGGTCTACCAGGAATTGTCCGCTGAGTTAAGCCGCCATGTGGAGCAGTATGAATCCATTTTAGCGATGATCGATCAGATGTTGGCGGCTCACTTGGAAGGTCAAGTGTTTACCAGCGGTACCACCAACATGTTGACACAACCGGAGTTCCGGGATGTTGGAAAGGTGAAGGCTCTGATGGACCTTCTGGAAGAGGGCGAAACCTTGGCCAAACTGGTCTCCGGTTTCTCCGGAGGGTTGCAGGTCAAAATCGGAGAGGAAAACCATTTGGAAGCTATGAACAATTGCAGTATTGTGACCGTTTCCTTTTCCATCGAGGGTCGCTCCTTGGGTCGCATCGGGGTCCTGGGTCCGACGCGTATGGATTACAGTAAAGTGGTCAGTTTGTTACAATTGCTGGCGGACGATTTTTCCGAGCATTTGCGTCGCACCTATGGTTGACAAGGTTGTGTCGGCTTAAAGCAGATACGGATGGCGCGGGATTCCCTGATGCCGATGTTACAACTGGAAGCGAGGGAGCATATCCATGGATAGCGGGGATCGACACAAAGTCCCACCCATCAATGACGGACCGAAGACAGGTGCACTTCGGTCCAACGCGGAAGTAGTGCAGCGGATGGCTTCTGCGGTGGCCGGTACTTTAGGTCCAAAAGGGCTGGATACAATGTTGGTGGATGACAGGGGAAACGTCATCGTCACCAATGATGGTGTTACTATTTTAAATATGATGGATGCACAACATCCGGCGGCACGCATGATCGCCAACATCTCCAAAGCTCAGCAGGATGAAGTGGGTGACGGAACCACGACAGCCACTTTGTTGGCCGCTGCTCTGGTTGAAGAAGGGGAGAAGCAGGTCAGCCGGGGTGTCCCAGTGGCAAAGGTCATTGCCGGGATTCGCAAAGGCGTGCGATTCGCTTTGGAGCGGATGCAGGAGATGGCCAATCCAATCTGGGATATGGAAGATGAATGGTTGCAGCGGATCGCTTACACCGCCGGTCGGGAGCAGGAAGATATCACGGAATTGGTGATGGAAGCGGCGGTGATGGTGGGGCGGGAAAAGCTTTTAGAGAAACACTTTAAGCTATCTGAATCGGTTGTGGCCCATCCCCGGGCGGAAAGCAGCATCTTCGCCGGTTTATTGACCCAGCGGGGGCGTGTCAACCGTACCAGGCCGCCAGTGGATGGCCCGGTTCGGGTTTTGGTCGTGGCGGATGATCTAAAGCCCGAACCGGTGGACGAGGAATCCCTAAGAACGGAAGCGGGCTTTACCAAACAGGAAAAACTGAAACAGGAGTTTGAAGCGACGGTCCTCGCTCTGGTGGAACAGGTTGTCGACTTGATTGTGGTGCAGGGGGAGGTGGATCCCCAGGCGGAAGAGCTGTTGACCGACGCCGACCGCATGGTCGTCCAGGGTGTGGATGAACGGGAGATTTTACGGATCGCGGAACACACGGGTGCCCGCCCCATTAAGCGGACCGGTTTGAAAAAGACACCGGAAGAACTAAACGAGGTGCTCGGCCTATGCGAAGAGGCGGAGGATGATCCTATTCTGAAACGGATTCGCATTCTCGGCGGTCAAGGGAAACCGGTTGCCACGATCTTGGTTGCCGCTCCCACGGAAGAACTGGTGGATGAACGGGAGCGGATCACCAAGGATGCAGCCGCTGCTGTGCAAGCGGCGATCCGGGGCGGATTCTTACCCGGCGGCGGTGCAGCTGAACTGGCATTGGCCCGGGAAGTGGAGAAATACCGGGACACCGTTCAAGGGACGGAAGCGTTCGGAGTGGCTGCTTTAGCCGAAGCCCTGCATCGTCCCATGGCTCAGGTCGTGGACAACGCCGGCTTCAACCCGTTGGAAAAGGTGGAAGAGGTAAAAGCACTTCAGTGGAAGCGCCAGTCCGCATCCTTAGGGATCGACTGTGACCGCGGAGCTGTCTGCGATATGGTGGACATGGGGGTTGTGGACCCTCTTCCGGTGAAATACCATGCGCTTCAGGCCGCGAGTGAAGTGAGTACTGCCATTCTTCGGATCCATACAGTGGTTCGGATGAAAAAAGCCGATTGAGGTGAAGGATAACCGATGACTGCGCAAGACCCAAACCAAGGGGACTATCGTCCCCGTACAGCGCGTGAACTGCGTAAGATGAAAGAAGCGGAAGAAAGAAGAAAAGTGGAGGAAGAGGCGGCCAAAGCCCAGGAACAGGGCGAGACGGCTCCTTTACATAGCCAGGAAGAAGTGCCGACTCCCCCTCCCCAGGCTCCTCAGGCGGAGGCACCCGGCTCCGTCCACGCCAATGAGGTGCCTGGCCCGGTCCCGGCAACCGATCCGGAGGAGCTTCGACAATTGCGGGAACAGACAGAAGCGCTGCAAAAAGAAGCGGAAGAGAACCGGCAGTTGACGGAAGAGCTGAAGAAACGGATGGAGGAAGCCCAGGAGCAGGTGCTGCGGGCTCGTGCCGATTTGGAAAATTTCCGTCGACGCAGTCGCAAGGACCGGGAAGAGGCTGTGAAGTATGCAGCTGTACCGATGCTTGAATCATTGCTGCCCGTACTGGACAATTTGGAACGAGCATTGGCAGCCGGCGGATCCAATGGGGACGACAGTCTGCACCAGGGAGTGGAAATGGTGTACCGGCAGTTGATTCAATCCCTGGAAAACCACGGATTATCCGTCATTGAAGCAAAAGGGCTCCCTTTCAACCCCCACGAACACAACGCGGTGATGGAAGTGGAAGCGGAGGGAGTGGAAGCAGGAACAGTCGTCGAAGAGTTGCAAAAGGGATATCGGTACCATGATCGGGTGATCCGGCCTTCCATGGTGAAGGTCAGCTCCTGATTCGTCATCGATTTAGATATGTGAACAGGGGGTACATCAAGGATGGGTAAAGTGATTGGAATTGATTTGGGAACCACCAACTCCTGCGTGGCGTTTATGGAGGGAAGTGAACCGACGGTTATTCCCAATGCAGAAGGAGGCCGGACGACTCCGTCCGTTGTGGGTTTCTCCAAGACCGGTGAACGACTGGTTGGTGATGCCGCCAAACGGCAGGCGATCACCAACCCAGACCGTACGGTGAGCTCCATCAAGCGGCACATAGGGACCGCTTACAAAGAAAGAATCGGGGATAAAGCGTACACCCCTCAAGAAATTTCCGCTATGATCCTGCAAAAATTGAAAGCAGACGCGGAAAGCTATCTGGGCGAGACGGTTTCCCAAGCAGTCATCACCGTGCCTGCCTACTTTAACGACAGCCAGCGTCAGGCTACCAAAGATGCCGGTAAAATCGCTGGATTAGAAGTCCTTCGGATCATCAACGAACCGACGGCTGCCGCTCTTGCGTACGGGATCGACAAGAAAGACCAGGAGCAAACCATTCTCGTATTCGACCTGGGCGGGGGAACCTTCGACGTTTCCATCCTGGAACTGGGAGACGGCTTGTTTGAAGTGAAAGCCACCAGCGGCGACAATAAATTGGGCGGGGACGATTTCGACCAGGTGGTCATTGATTACCTCGTTCAGGAATTTAAAAAAGAACACGGCATCGATATTTCGCACGATAAGATGGCGATGCAGCGTCTGAAGGATGCCGCTGAAAAAGCAAAGAAAGATCTTTCCGGCGTCTTGACCACCGACATCCATCTTCCCTTCTTAACCGCGGATGCCACTGGGCCCAAGAACTTGGAGCTGACCTTGACCCGGGCCAAGTTTGAGGAGCTGACCGCCGAGTTGGTGGAACGGACGATGCGCCCCACACGACGTGCTCTGCAGGATGCCGGCATGCAGGCAGGTGACATTGATCGTGTCATCTTGGTGGGTGGATCCACCCGGATTCCGGCTGTTCAGGAAGCGATCAAGAAACTGACGGGTAAAGATCCAAGCAAAGGTGTCAATCCGGATGAAGTGGTGGCCATGGGTGCGGCCATCCAGGCAGGGGTTCTCTCCGAAGATGTGAAAGATGTGGTCCTTCTCGATGTGACCCCTCTTTCTCTGGGAATTGAAACCCTGGGTGGAGTCTCCACCAAGTTGATTGACCGCAATACCACCATCCCGACTGAGAAGTCCCAGGTATTCTCCACCGCCGCCGACAACCAAACAGCAGTGGACATCCACGTGCTGCAAGGGGAACGGCAAATGGCCGCCGACAACAAGAGCTTGGGGAACTTCCAACTGACGGATATTCCGCCGGCGCCTCGGGGGATTCCTCAGATTGAGGTGACCTTCAAAATCGACCGGAACGGGATCGTCAACGTGTCTGCAAAAGATAAGGCCACCGGTAAAAGCCAGGAGATTACCATTCAATCCTCCAGCGGTCTCTCCGATGATGAGATCGATCAAATGGTTCGGGATGCCGAAACCCATGCGGAAGAGGACAAGAAGAGGAAAGAACAGGTGGAAATCCGCAACAAGGCTGATCAATTGATCTTTACCACCGAAAAAACCCTGAAAGACTTGGGTGACAAAGTGGAAGCAGCCGATAAGGAGAAAGCGGAAAAGGCCAAGGAAGAGCTGAAAAAAGCACTGGAAGGCGACGACATGGAAGCGATCAAGCAAGCTTCCGAAGAGCTGGAAAAAGAAGTGCAACAGCTCTCTGTCAAACTGTATCAACAGGAAGCAGCCCAGACTCAAGGGCAAGCGGAGCGTTCAGGGGCGGATAAAGAGGACGTCGTTGACGCCGACTACGAAGTGGTGGACGAAGACGAGAAAAAAGGGGAGAAATAATGTCTCCCCGGGGTCGAGTCAAAGTCGGGGCTTCGCCTGGCTTTGGCTTTTTCCCGTTTCGGACGGGAACCACGGGAGGCGTTTTTTCATCTTCTGTAATATAAAGGAGGTGATCCGGTGAGCAAGCGAGATTATTACAAGGTATTGGGCGTCAACCGGGATGCCAGTCCGGAAGAGATCCGAAAAGCCTATCGGAAATTAGCGCGCCAGTATCACCCAGATGTCAATAAATCACCGGATGCGGAACAGAAGTTCAAAGAAGCGACAGAAGCGTACGAAGTCCTTCGGGATTCCGGAAAGCGAGCCAATTATGACCGATTTGGCACGGCAGATCCCGGAGCCGCCGGTGCCGGCTTTGATGGGGCGACCGGTGGCGCTGATTTCGGATTTAATGATATCTTTGATATGTTTTTCGGGGGCAGACGAGCCAACCCCAATGCTCCGCGCCAGGGAGCCGACTTGGAGTACCGTCTGACGGTCAGCTTTAAAGATGCCGTTTTCGGCAAAGATATGGAACTGACCATTCCCCGTACGGAGACTTGTAGCACCTGTCATGGCAATGGTGCCAAACCGGGTACCCATCCGGAAACGTGTTCGGAATGTCGGGGAACCGGTCAATCCGAGAGCATTCAATCGACCCCCTTCGGCCGGATTGTCAATAAGCGGATCTGTCAGCAATGCGGGGGCACAGGCAACATCATTCGGGAGAAGTGCGGCGATTGCAAGGGCAGCGGTAAAGTGAAAAAACGCAAGAAAATACAAGTCAACATTCCGCCGGGGATCGATGAAGGAAAACAGCTGCGCATTGCCGGCGAAGGGGAACCCGGTGTCAATGGCGGTCCTCCTGGGGACTTGTACATCCTGATCCAGATCAAACGCCATGATTTCTTCAAGCGATCCGGAGATGACATTACGTGTGAACTTCCCATCACCTTTGTCCAGGCCGGATTGGGAGATGAAGTGGTGGTTCCCACTTTGGATGGAAAAAAAGCCAAAATGAAGATTCCCGCCGGGACCCAGACCGGGGCGGAGTTCCGTCTCCGGGGCAAGGGAGTCCCCCGCTTGTACGGCAATGGACAGGGGGATCAGCGGGTCAAGGTGAAGGTGGTCACCCCCACGAACATGACTGAAGAGCAAAAGCAGACTCTGCGTGAATTCGGTCAGTTAAGCGGGGACTACATCTCCGAACAGAACAACAGTTTTTTTGATAAGATGAAACGGGCTTTCACCAGTGATTGATCATTAAAAACGGGGACAGAGAGACCTGCGAAAGAGTGACCGAGGCGAGACTTGTGCTGTGAAGTGCTTGGTTCGCCCGTTTTTTTGTGTAAAGGAAGTGGCGTTGTGGATTGGATCGAGGTGCGCGTTCATGTGGGAGCCGACGCGGAAGAAGCGGTATGTCACCTCCTGGAAACGCATGGTGCCGAGGGATGTGCCATCTATGATTCGGCCCTGTTACACAGGGAATGGAATACTCCTTTTGGCGAGTGGTATACTCTTTCGTCAGAGGATTACCCTGAAGAAGGGGTGTGGATTACCGCCTACTTCCCGGAATCCGTGTATCAGGATGAATGGGCGAAAAGGTTGGAACAACAAATCCGCGATTTGGCCCGTTTCGGCCTCAATCCGCTACCGGGGCGGGTGGTAACCCGCCGATTGGCGGAGGAATCCTGGGCGGAAGCGTGGAAAGCTTACTACAAGCCGACCCGTATTACTTCCCGGTTGACTGTAAAACCCCGGTGGGAGACGTATCATCCGGAATCTCCCGATGAAGCGGTGATTGAGCTGGATCCCGGGATGGCTTTCGGAACGGGAACGCATCCCACCACCATCCTTAGCATGAAGTTGATGGAACGTTGGATGAAACCTGGATGGCGAGTGGTGGATGTGGGCTGTGGCAGTGGCATCTTGTCCATCGCCGCCGCCAAGTTGGGAGCTTCATCGGTAACCGCTTTGGATTTGGATCCGGTGGCAGTGGAAAAAGCGCGTGAAAATATCGCCATCAACGAAGTCGACGATCAGATCACCGTTCAAAAGAGCGATCTTCTTCAGGGCTATCACGGTCGTGCTCATTTGATCGTGGCCAACATCTTGGCGGAAATCATCGTGCCGTTGATTCCCGATTTAACGCGGGTGATGGAGCGTGAGGGCATCTTCCTCGCTTCCGGGATCATTAAGCAAAAAGAGGAAACGGTGACAGATGGTTTGTCCGAACAGGGATTCCACGTGATGGAAATGATTCGCGAGGGTGACTGGGTGGCTCTGGCCGCCCGAACATGATAGGATGGTAGGAGTGAACCATGCAACGTTATTTTGTCAACCCCCGACAATGGGATGGAGATCAAATCCTGGTCGAGGGAGACGATGTTCATCATATGACTCGCGTGATGCGGATGCGCCCCGGGGATCGGGTCGTCTGCTGTGACGGAGAAGGGACGGATCTCCTGGCCGTATTGGAAGATGTAAAGGGAGATCGGGTCCTTTTGCGCGTCTTGGAACGGACTCCGTCCAGGGGGGAGCCGGCGGTGGCGGTAACCGTGGCCCAGGCGTTGCCCAAGGGCGACAAATGGGAGTGGGTCCTGCAAAAGGGAACGGAGTTGGGCGCCGCCTCCTTTTTGCCCGTCTTATCGGACCGTTCCGTGGTGAAACTGGACGGGAAAAAAGCGGACAAGAAGCGGGAGCGGTGGCAAAAAATCATCAAAGAGGCGGCGGAACAATCGCACCGTGGCTGTGTTCCCCCCGTTCAACCAGTGGTGGATTGGGATGGGTTGATGCAGGCTTTTTCCGTCTGCGATCGGGTGATATTCGCCTATGAAAAAGGAGGCGTACCCCTGAACCAAGCGTTGGCGGATGGCCCGTTCCAGAGCTTGATGATCGTGGTGGGGCCC